>NZ_CAWUOL010000081.1:0-23777 GCF_963923915.1 Nodularia chucula CCY0103
ACATTATCAGTAATTAGTCTAGTGGAACCCAATCCATCGGTGTGATAAAAACCTTCTCTGTCATCATGACGCGACCTAACTAAACCAATACCGTGGGTATAATCAGTCGTAATTTCCCCAGTAGAGTCATATTCCATTAATACTTGGGGCAAATCCCAAATCGGTGCAGCCAAGTAATTAGTTCTTACCCCATCATCAATGCTGGCAACACGGCTACCAAAGGCATCGTAAATATACTGTTGTTGAGAAGTACCAGTTGTAGAAGAACTCGTCACCCCAATCAGGCGATTTTCTCCGTCATTAATCCAATCGTAGGTGATAGTTTGAGTCCCATCACTACGTTGCTTGAGGGAACCATTATTATCGTAGGTAAAGTTGGTGACTATGCTACCGATTGTTGTATTCAATATTCGGTTATTGGCATCGTAACCGTAAGTAGTTAAACCTTCTGTGGAATCAGTTTTGCTTAGACGATTACCTGCTAAGTCATAGGAGTAGCCAAAAGTACGGTTCCCTGCTGTGGCATCATTGATTTTTTCTTCGGTTAGTCGATAGAGCGAATCGTAAGTATAATCAACACTGCGACCGCCATATTCTTCTACTCGCTTCCGGTTGCCGACTGCATCAAGGGTGTATTTAAAGTCTGAGAATATTGTACCAGTAACGTTTTTCGTTGTGACTTGGGTTAAGCGATTTCGTGTATCATATTGCCGTGACTCAACAGAACTGTTAGCCAATTTAGTTTGAATTAAGTTGCCAACAGCGTCATAATCATAATCTGCTAGGAGTCGCGTGCCATCTTTAACAGTATCCAAGCGATTTAGTGAGTCATAGCCGTAGCTAGTAGTTCCCGCTTGTGTTGTCAAAGATGTCACATTATCTAACAAATCATAGCCGTAGCTAACAAATTGTTGATTTGGCTGAATAATCTTAGATAAGCGATCTCTCTGGTCATAATTATACTGTGTTACCCCGCGCCCATCCGTCACAGTCTGCAACTGGGATGTAATTGCATCGTAAGTGTAAGAAACTGTTGCTACCCTGGGGTCAGTAAAAGCCTTTTGTTGGAGACGACCTATGGAATCATAGCTATAGTTAATGATGTCGCCATTGAAATCTTTTTGACTACTGACTTGTCCAAACTGATCATAAACAGTTTGATTACGCTGACCCAACGGCAGAATTGTTGCCGTGGAGCGATAAAAGTCATCATATTCATACTGGGTGATATTTTGATTGGCATCTTCAATCTGTGTTAACAGACCGAGATTATTGTAGGTATATTTTGTTTTGGCTTGATTAGCTTGTTCAACTTGAGTCAGTTGACTGAGATTATCGTATGTATACTTGGTGGTATTTAAATTCTCATCTGTAACGCTAGTGACTCGACCAAATTGGTCATAAGCCATTGACACTTTATCGCCGTTATTAAATAAAGTTTCTACCTGCTGGGCATATTCATCGTATTTGTAACGGGTAGAGTGACCAAGGGCATCAGTAATTTTGACTAGATGGCGGCGCTGGTCATATTCAAACTCTGTTCGCTGATTCAGGGCATTAATGACTGCACTTACCTGACTGTAAGCATCATATTCATAGGTAGTTGTTTGATTGAGTTCATTTGTTTCGGTCTTAACTCGTCCCAATTCGTCGTATGTGACTTGATAGTGGGAATTATCGAAGAAAATTGCTTCCTTGAGTCGCGCTTTGTCATCATAAACATAGCGGGTTGTGCGATTACGAGGGTCAGTCATCGTCTCAATTTGCCCACCCGTATTGTAAGTATAGGTGGTGTCATTGGTGAGAACATCTTTTAAGCGAATTAGCTGACCCAGATCATTATAAAAATACTCTTCCCGATTGCCGTAAACATCAATTTGGGCTTTAATCCGACTTGCGGCTGAATACTCGGTTTTAACTGTTGGGTTGTCGTCCCAGTTATCTGGGGTTAAATCTGGTATGATTGTTTCCAGCAACCGACCCAATTTATCGTAAACATAACGTGTTTCTAACCCGGTTGGTGATATCTCTGCAATCAGGTTATTGTTTTGGTCATATTTCTTAATGACTTTTGGATTATCACTGCTGTCCAAAGGTGTATTATCTGGCAGCGTCATTTCATCAATGCGAGTGACTACTGACCCTGGTGTGGTTGAAGTATTGTTTTGGCTAGATGTGCCTTGTAAATCGTAGCGGTAGGAGGTGACGTTGCCGAATACATCTGTCATCGACGAAACACGCCCAAGTACATCATAGCTCATTGACTGACTATTACCAAGGGATGTTCGGCTGGCAATGGTTCGACCATTATCATCATACTCATAATCCATCCACTGGTTATATGTCTGCCCATTGAGGATGAATGTGGTTGTTGCTTTCTTGATTCTGCCATTGAGATCATAGTCAGCTTTAACTTCATTACCCCGGCTATCAACCATGCGGCTAATATGCCCTGAACTGTGATAGTCAAACTCTGTGACTTGACCGTCTGGTGCAGTTTGAAGGCGCAGTTGACCTTGTGCGTTATAAGTGTATGTTGTTTTTAGCCCATCTGTATCAATACTTTCGATTAAATTGCCACTTGCATCATACTTGGCACTAGTCGTCAAACCTGTAGGTGAAACAATGTTAGTTGCCTGACCCCTTTGGTTATAGGTCATGCGAATAATGTTGCCATCTTCATCTTCAATCGTCAGCAGGTTTCTGCGGTTATCGTAGGTATATTCAGTTGTGACACCATCTGCATCTGTTTCACTCAAAAGATTATTATTGTCGTCATAGGTGCGTGTTGTAATACCACCAAGAGCATCTATTTCTTGCAAGATGTTACCGCGAGAGTCGTAAACATAAGTGGTGGAGTAGCCGCGTGCATCTTTAACAGTTTGTTTGGAATTATTCGGGTCATAGGACATTTCCACCTTCTGACCATTAACATCAATAATTTCCTTCAACCGTCCATCATCACCGTATTCATTCCGCAACCCAGTCCTACCCAGAGGGTCGATGATTTTGTCGAGGTAGTGAGATCGCACTTGGTCATACTCCATCTGCGTAGTATTCCCCTCGCGGTCAGTAACACTCACCAAATCTCCATTCGCGTTATATTCATACCGCACCAACTCACCCATTGGGTCAGTAACCGTCGCAATTCGACCCAAAGCATCCCGTTCAAAAGTAACCTGCTGACCAGTAGAACTGAAAATCCCCCCATCAGTATAAGTTAACTTGTTCCCATTCGTATCAGTAACAGTAAGTAAATCTCCACTCGCCCCATCAATCTCATAAACAATCCCCTCCTTCGTCGTCAGCACATATACACTACCAAAATTGATATCAGCAGGGTTATAATTTATCCCACCATTCAGCCCCACATACTCCGACGTACCAGCCTTGTAAAGAATCCGTGCATCCTTTACAGTCAGCGTACTGGTAACACCCTTATCAGCAACAAACTTCGGTCGATATACCAGTGCATCTGACGTTCCCGCAAAAGCCGCAGCCAATCCAAATATCGGGTCAATGGTTGGCTTAAACGTAAACGCCTCCCGCTTACCTCCAGGAAGGGTAATGTATACCTTAGTACCATCCTTGAATGCACTTTGGTATCCTAATAACTGTTCCTCTTCACTAGGAGTCCGCAGAGAAGTTCTTAAATCCGTATCCCTAAATTCCAATCGCCAACCGTAACCAAAATCATCAGTGGTACTTGATGTTAGGGTATCGTAAGTCCGAGTCAAAGTAATCGGTATCCCCGTCACCGGCACAGTCAAATCCGTAAACGACAACCGGAAATTGCCCAGTTTCAGTTCCCCAGCAACATCAACTACCTCTTCTGAGTACGAAATATGACCACCGTTATCAGCAACTTCTAACCGCAGAATATACGAATCATTCTGCAACAATGAGGGGTCAAACTTACCTAATACACCATCAGCGATCGCATTCGGATTATCAACAAAGGCAATTTCTTTGAAGTCTCCACCAGCAACAGGTGCAACCAACAAGCGGTAATAATCCAAACTACCATCATCCGAGATGCTACCCCTAATATCAATGGGTGCAGTCACCAAATTACCAGCATAATCTCCCAAATCCAGACTAACATCAGGAGCATTCACATCACTGGTATCAATTACAGATACATTGAATGTAGCTTGTCCGATATTACCATTCGTGTCAGTGCCAACAGCTTTAGCTATAATCGTCCCTGCAACAGTTGGTGTGTACCGTGCCATCCCGTTGGCATCCAGTACCACTGCTGTATTATTAATCAGTAATTGCAAACCAGCCACTTTGATATTATCAGTTGCTCGTGCCTGGAAAGTTACTGATTCTCCAAGGTAAACTAAATCATAATTAGCAATCAACCTGACTTTCGGCGCTTCAGTATCAGTAGCCACCAAAAGGTTATACTGTTGTTGCCCACTTCCGCCATTACCATCGTTTACTGTAATGACAACTGTATGATTGCCAACATTACCAACAGTTGGTGTCCATCTTAAACGTCCCAAAGCATCCAGCGTCATGCCCAAATCACGAGATACTTGGTCGAGGGTGTAGGTTAGACGATCTGAATTTGCGTCACTGGCAATGATATCATAAGCGTACACAGTCCCAGGAGTGGCTGTGAGTACAGGATTAGACCCAATCACAGGGGGATTATTTACCCTGGCAGTTAACGTAAACCCTTGTGCTGCACCTAATCCAGCCGCATCAACTGCCCCGACAACTATTTTGTAGTTACCCGCAACTGGATTGTTCCATGTCAGTAAACCAGTGGTTGAGTTAATACTCATCCCTACTATACCCGTTGGTACGGAAAGCAACTGGTAAGTTAAACTATCTCCAATATCAGAGTCAGTGGCTTGTACCTGATAATTGTAAACACTACCAACAGCAGCTAGATACACCGGAGTAGAAATAATACTGGGTGCATGATTAATCGCTGTTGCACCTACCTCAATTGTGTAGATTTGAGTGGTGACTGCACCTTGACTATCTCGGACTAAAACCTCAATCTCTTGAGAACCAATTTGATTAGGTAAGGGAATCCACTGAATTGTACCGTTGTCATCAATGGTCATTCCTGTAGGCTTACGACCTAAGCTGAAGGTAAATTGGTCGTTTTCTGGGTCAGTTGCAACTACGGTGTAGGTATAAAGTTGATTTTGTGCGGCTCTGGTGATGGGATTTGAGACAATGGCAGCAGGGATATTAGTTCCTGTGACAGTCAGTGTAAATTCTTGACCGACAAAACTACCCCCAGTATCAGTTAATCGCACTTTAACATTATGTTCGCCAATTTGGTCTTTCTGAGGTTGCCAACGCAGAGTTCCAGATTGTTCATCAATCACCATACCAGATGGGGCTGCATCTAAACTCCACAACAGCAAATCATTATCTGGGTCGCTACCTGTGAGATTATACTCATAGGTCCGGTCGATGTTTGTAATTAAGTTGGGTGCAGAGGTAATACTGGGTGGATAATTAGCAGCAGTATTACTTACGTTGAGGTTAAAGCTTTGAGTAGAAGTAGAACTACTATCACTGACTTTGATTGCTACTGAATGATTACCAAATTGAGCGGCATTCGGTGTCCAGATGATGGTACCATCATCTGTAATGGTCATACCTGTAGGCGCGGTCTGTAAGCTGTAAGTTAAGATATCTCCATCTGGGTCGGTGGCTTCAACTCTGTAGTAGTAGCTATTACCTAATCTGGTTTGAGTCCGTGGTGTGGAAGTAATGACGGGGGCAAGATTTGGTGCAGCCGGGTTAACGGTTAGATTTACTTTCTGTAATGCTTTTCCACCTTTGCTGTCTGTGAGGAGAATGGAGAATTCTTGGGTTCCTAGTTGAGCAGTTGTTGGTGTCCAGGTGACTAAACCGGTGGTGGAGTTAATGGTTATGCCACTAGGTGTGCCTGTGAGTAGTGAGTAGGTGAAAGTGTCACTATCAGGATCTATTGCAGTTGCTTGGTAGCGGAAGGTTTTCCCTACTTGGGGGTTAGCTGTTGGTGTGGTGGAGGTAAATACGGGCGGTGTGTTGTCACGAAGTAATTCTACTTTGATATACTGAATATCTTGTCCCCCTTGTCCATCTCTGACTCGCAGTAGGGCATCAAAGGTGACGGTAGGTTTGACTGCCTCTGGTCTACCAAAATTGATCAGGAACTGGTTATCTGCATCAAGTTTGGCGTAGTAGTCAGCGATTTGTTTTTTGGTGGGATTCCAGATGACTGTGCCATTGGCATCTACTGCCATACCGTCGGGTGCTAGTACTAGGTCAAAAGTCAAAGTATCAGTATCGACATCGGTGGCTTTGGCATTGTATTTGAGCAGTTCACCACTTTTAAGCTGGGTGATTGCTAGGGGTGTAGTAACAAATTTGGGATCGCTGTTAGGTGGTGCTGTAACCTGGTTTACACCAAAGAAATCAACAAAACTTTCACCTGCTGTAGTTACGCGATGCAAGATGCCATTGCCTTGATCCGTGGCGGGATCGTAGCTGCCCGTGGTTAAATTATAATTTGTGGTAATTTTATAACCTGCTGGTGGCAGAATCCGGACACGATAATCCCCTGGTACCAAGTTGTCAAAGGTGTAGTAATAACTAGTTTTATCTAAACTATTCGGTGCAAACCCACGTTTGGTCTTTTGAATTGGTTCGTTTGGATCGTAAACTGCGTTATTGTTTAAATCCAGATAAACACTGACATTTTCTTTAAACGGTTCTAAATTGTAGTTTTCATCTAATCCGCTAAACAATGTAGTCAAAGATTCAATGTCTTTGAGTCTAATCGCATTTGGATCGATTTCTTTGAGGGTATCTAAAGTTGATGCTTCACCGATAGCTAATGCAGTCACATTACCTGCGCGGGTGGGATCTCCAAATCCTGTTTTAATGTCATTGGCAACATTAGCTGCGAGAATTGGGTCAAGCTGTCCATAACCGTCGGACATGAAGATGAGGTTTGGTGTGCCGCTATATGCTTGTAATAATGTGCGAATTGTGGACAGTGCGGCATCAAATCCACTTCTGCCTGGTGGATAGAATTTGTTGTCGGCGAAGATTTGCTGTCCTAAAACTTCGTTGAGGTTGGTGATACCATTATTGTTGCTATCCAACAATGCAGTGGTGTATTCCTGCAATCCTGGGGCTGATAAATCCATGTCTTCAATTGTGCCGCCAGCAACAAATGTAATCAACCCAATCTTGACGTTGTTGCCTTGACTTTGGGCGATGATTGCTTTTGCCAGTTCTTTGATAGCGGCAACTTCGGCATCTTTAACAACTTTTACATTCGGAAAGTTGCGGGACCCGTAAAATGGGGCTTCGGTACTTCCTGACACATCAAAGGCAATAATTACGGCAGGATTTGTACCCTTGATCAGCTTGGAATCCAGTAATCCATTTCCATTCAAGTCATCAAATACCGCACCTTGGATTTTGCCAAGTTGACTGTATACATCCAGTGTGAAAGTTTGAGTATCTTTACCACCTCTGCGGTCGGATACTTCGACTGTGAAGTTGGCTTTGCTACCTGAGATGACGGTAGTTTCTGGGAACCACAATAGTTCTCCTGTATCTCTGTTGATAATTGCCCCAACGGGAGAATTAACTAAGCGATATACTAAAGGGTCGCTGTCTGGGTCTAGGGCAGTGACTGTGTAGCGATAGCCATCTTCTGCTAGACTGTATTTGGTGTCGGGTGTGCTGGTGATTACGGGGTTGGCGTTGTCGGGGTCGGCAAATAGTTTAATGTTGTAGTCTTGGAAAGCACTGCCGCCTTTACCATCTTTTGCTTGCAGTTTCACGGCTACTGTTGCTAGGGAACCGTCGTCGGCTGTGGCATTGCTCTTGCCTACACCGGGGGTGATGATGTCTCTGGTGTTGTTGATATCTGTTTGTACGACTCGGAATTTATAGTCTAATTTGTCGGTTACGGCTTGTCCTCTAATGATGAGGGTGTATTCGCCGCTATTTGTGAAGTCGTATTGAAAATCATTGTAAATATAGCTGTTGGTACTATTTACATAACTACCATGGGGTGCATAGAGTCCCCAAGTGAATCGGTTAATATCTGTGGTGCTGGTAGCTGATAGGTTATCAAAGTACAATCGCTTTCCGGCGATAGCATTGATTTTGTAAAAGACATCCTTCTGTCCATTGTCTAATGACCCTGTAGTTGGCAGGTTGTATTCCACTAAAGGTGCGCTGCTCGCGTCTAGCATTTGGAAGCTATAGCTGCGATTTGCGCCTGGGTCGCCTGCGATCGCTAAATGGTATAAACCTTCTTGTGTCAATACATATTGGGTAGAATCAATGTAGCGGAAGTTGCCAAAGTTCATTACCACATTGCCGCTGGGGTCGTAGAGATAAGCATTGACTCCATCTCCAACCATGCCATTGAATAAAACTTTCGTACCCACAAAGTTCTGGAAGGTGAATACCTTCGCTTCTCCAGTATTGAGTGTGCCTGTTTCTATTCCATTGAAGGTTAAATAAGTTGCCGCAGGTGAACGGAAACTATTAGGCATTTCTAAGAGGTTGTATTTGTAATTACCTGTTATGTTGCCGTAGTAACTATAAGTCTGGAATTTGTAATTACCTGTCTCTTTCAGTAAAATTGGTGCTAGATCATAGCGCATATCCAAGTTGTCAGCAATTATCACTCCACTTGGGTTATAAATCCTGCCTCGAATAGCTCCGTTGGTACTGTCATATTGCCCATCATAGAATATCTGCGTTCCTGCTGTGGCGGCAAAGGTATAATCAACTGGTGTATTTGCAGTTAAGGTTCCACTTTGTAATGTATTTAAGCCACTATTCGTTATGGGTGCAGATGCAAGATTGGTAACTGTGAAATTATAATTCAGGTTGACGGCATTCACTCCATTAATTGCAAGAGTGAATAATCCTGTTGATGGCAAAGTGACCTTAAAGTCGGGGGTTGATGCAGAAGGAGAGGCAATTGCTACACCTGTGGGGTCATAAAGTACCCAATTTGCGCCTGTCCAACTGGTAGCAGCTAAATCGAAGTTGAGGATTTGTCCTTGAGTACCGTTGATTCTGTAGAGATTGGTGTTGTTGCCATTTACTGTATCTGTAATAACAGTGCCGAGAGTGATTGCTGGGATAGATACACTATTGCGATCGCTCAAGGTAAAGCCATAAGCTCCTATTGTCCCGTTATCACCAGAAATCTCAATCCGATAAGTACCATTTTCTTTTAAGGTTTCTGGTAAAAAGTCGCCGCTGTTCAAAAATCTTTCATTCAACAGCACTCCTGTTGGACTATAGAATTTCAGCCTCTCATTTGCAGGCGCAACTACATAATCAAAGTACAATTTTTGTCCAATTGTACCTGTGAATTTGTAAGTATCAACTTCTCCTTTATTACTAATCGAGGTGTTGACCGATGTTCCTAATGTGTAATTAGAAATGATGTTGTCGGGTGTTAATAGTTGGAAACTGTAATCATTGCGAGAATCATAGGCAGAAGTATTGCTGTAGTTGCCAGTGCCATAAAATTCAATTGTGTAATCGCCTGTAAATGGCAGGACTATGCTTCTGCTGGTATAGTTCTGACCTAAAGGAATTCCATTTTGACCAGAGATAAATTCGCCATTGGGCAAGAAAACTGAGTAGCCATTAGGATAAGTGCCTGCGGTGACATCCACAAAAATTGTCTGTCCTGCGGATGCAGTAAATTTATAGAGATTAGATTTTAATCCTTGAGGATCATCATACTTACCAGCAATATCTGTATTTAGAGCAATTGGTATAGCTTGAGAAGCACTCGTAGAAGCGGCATTGGCATATTCTAATAACCTCAAGCTGTAGTCACCAATCCTATCGCCACTGGGGTCAATTACTAATGTGTAAATGCCATTTTCATCGAGGATATTATTGATCTTATTGTTGCGAATATCCCAATTAGAAAAGCCACTAGAGCCATCAGAAACTAATTTGCCGCTTGGTGCATACAATGAGGCAAAGAAATTAGACCCACCAGAGAGCGAGTCAAAGAACAGCCGTTGTCCTGCTTTACCTTCAAATTTATAGCTATCATTTTGTCCCGGTCTGGTGATTGAACCATTGATCGTAGTGCCTACGGTATAATTAGTAATTGGCTGAGTGGGTTTAACTAGTTTAAATTTGTAAGCTTTGTTTGGAGTACTGTCATAGCCCCTAATTGCCAATACATAGGTGTCGTCCTTGAGGGTTAGTTCTTGATCCGACACAGCGTTAACTTCAAATATTCTTCGGTTACTAGAATCAAACAACATCCAATTAACAGCACCTGCATTTTGGAGTGAATCAAAGAATAATTTTTCCCCATCAGTGCCTGTAAATTTGTAGAAGCGTGCTTCTTGTCCACTAAGTAAAGTATCAGTGATTATCCCCGTATCTAGGGACGTAGCACCAAAGGTTAAAGGTGCTGCCTGATCTAAATCCATCAAGCTAAAGCCATAGGTTCCCAACTGTTCACCACCATAATCAACTGTGGCTTTGTAAGTGCCAGTTTCTTTTAAGGTAATGGGTTCTAAATAGCTTTCGTTGTAATAAAATTCGTAACTCAGATACCGCACACCCGTAGGACTATCTATGTAGACGTTGTTGCTATAGTTAGCAGTCCGATTCAGTATATCAAGATACAATCTCTGTCCTGTTGTACCCATGAATGTATAGACATCATTCTGTCCTTTGACAATCACATTGCCAGATACTGGATTAGGAGCAGCATTATTACCTATACTAATTGGCGTAGGAGCGGATGTAGGCGGCAGAATGAGATTAAAGGTGTATGTCTTAGCAGTATTTTCATAACCTCTAATGGCTAATATATAAGTATCATCGGACAGGATTATTTCTTGATCATTCCTGGCGACATTATCCATTACCCTTTGGTTACTGGAATTAAACAATGTCCAATATACATTCCCTGGATTGACTAAGGAATCCATGTACAGCTTTGTTCCTGCCGTGCCAGTGAATTTATAGAAACGAGTTTCTTGTCCTGTTAAGAGTGTGTCAGTAATGATACCTGTAGTTGAAGCACCATTAACAATAGTATTGAAGGTTAAAGGTGCTGCATTATCCATATCCATTAAACTGAAACCATAAGCACCAGTCAACTCACCACCATAATCAACTGTGACTTTGTAAGTGCCAGTTTCTTTTAAGGTAATGGGTTCTAAATAATTGCCTTCGTTGTAAATAAGGTCGTAACTCAGATACCGCACACCCGTTGGACTATCTATATAGATTCCTTGTTCGTAATTACCGATTCTGTTTAAGACATCAAGATACAATCTTTGCCCAGCAGTACCAGAAAAACTATAGGTGTCAACCTCTCCTTTAACTGTAATATTACCATTGACGACATTGGGCGCAGTATTAGTGCCAACTGAGATGGGAATTGTTGCGTTAGTTGGTGGTTGAATCAGCTTGAAGGAGTAGGTTTTAGCAGTAGATTCATAGCTTCTAAATACCAATGTATAGATATCATCAGCAGCTAGGGTGACTTCTCGATCATCTCTGGCCGCACTATCCATTATCCTTTGATTGCTGGAGTTAAACAATGTCCAATATACATTCCCTGGATTAACTAGGGAATCCATATATATCCGCTGCCCTGCTAGTCCATTAAACTTATAGAGAACGCTCTCTTGAGGGGCAAGAGTACCACCTGTAACCGTCTCAAACAGAGCATTGGTAGTCTGGACATCCATGTTCAACAGGTTAAAGCCGTAAATTCCTGTCTGGGCGGCATCAAAATCGACGGTGATTTTGTAAGTACCTGTTTCTTTTAGGGTGATTGGGTCTAAGTAGTTTTGATCGTTATAGATTAGGTCGTAATTGAGATAGTTTACGCCTGTAGGACTGGTTATGAGGATTCTATTCCCGTTAACACTCGGCTGTGGGTTTAACACATCTAAGTACAATCTCTGTCCTGCTGTACCGCTAAAGGTATAATTGTCCTTTTCTCCTTTGGTAGAAATATTCCCACTTACAGATGTACCAATGGCGAGAGCGGTAGTATCTTGGCTGGGAGTTAGCAGTTTAAGGTTGAAGCTATTATTGGCAGACCCTTTACCCAAAATTACCAAGGTATATTCGCCAGCATCAGGTAAGAAAAACTCTTTGCTTTGAGTGAGATTGCCAGAGCTAAGGTTTACGCCGTTTGGTGAATAGATAGTCCATGAGTTTGAAGCGTCTCCAGATATGGGATCGATGTACAGATATTGATTTGCAGCAGCAGTAAAGCGATAGAATTTTTCCTCTCTACCATTGGTTAGCAGACTGCCAGTTACATTTTGTCCAAAGGTAATTGGAGTGGAAGTTGTACTACCGTTAGCATAATCTGCCAGTTTGAAGCTGTAGCTGCCAGTGCCACCACTAACGCCTGCAATTAATAATTGATAGGTACCAGTCTCGCCGACAAAAATTTCTGAATAGTCACTGATGACATTTAGATTGTTCCGCAGCAATCTGCCGCTGGGAGTAAGAATACTGAAACGCAGATTAGGAGAGACGGTTTGAGTATCAAAAAACAATGCCTGTCCAGCAGTGGCATTGAATGAATAGATTTGCTTAGGTGCTGCTGCCGAGATTGCACCACCGACAACACTGTTTAGGGTGTATGTAATCGGGGTAGGATTAGTAGATGGAGTAGATGAAACATTGGTTAATTTGATACTGTAAGCTGTATTTGCTGCACCATTCCCTTGTAGGGCTAGCCAATATTCACCTGTATCTAAGGCGATATTTTGACTGTTGTAAACGTAATCGTAGGTAATCTGTGTCCCATCGGCACCATACAAAATCCAGTAATTGTAATACTGTCCAACGCCTTGACCATCAATCTTGATGGTTTGGTTGCCTGTCACATTGAAGCGATAGGAGGTACTACCAATACCCATTTCATCGAAATTACCTGTCAAAGCACTGCCACCGATAGTAGCGACTGGGGCATTATTGCGATCGAGGAAGCGGAATTTATAATCTCCTGTACCTTCACCAGAGCCGTCAATCGTGACCTTATAAGTACCATTCATGCTCAATGTTAGACCATCTTGAGGTCGGCGATCGCTCCGGCTGTCGGCTGAATCTAATACTTTTCTGCCCGCAGGGTCATATATAGAATACTGGAAACGGTTAGTAGCCTCAAGCGCATCATAAAATAACTGCTGTCCTGCTGTCCCCGTAAAGGTAAAGGAATCCTGCTCACCTTTTTTGGTAATTGTGCCACTAACCGTATCACCAAGATTCATTGCCGTAGTTGTCAAGGGTGCGGTGATAATCCGCACATTAAAGCTAGAATCAGTGGCACCAGTCCCATTTAGCTTTAGCCAATAATTGCCAGCATCTAAATAGAGTTCGCGGTCTTCATAGACATACGCATTAGCAACATTTACCCCAGCCTCGTTGTAGATGTTATAACGGTTGTAAGCATTACCACCTGTTCCATCAATGTAAATGTATTGTTTGCCGTTTGGACTTGCAGTTACAGGCACTGTGGGAATCACAAAGCTGTAAGATTTGGCATCCAGATTATTCAATGCTGAATCAAAATTTCCCGTAATCGGAGTATCCAAATTTACAGGTGTAGCAGCGGCTCGCTCTAGGAAGCGGAACTTGTAATCTCCTGTCCCTTCACCAGAACCATCAACTGTAACCTTATAAGTGCCACTCATCCCTAAAAATAGTGGTGTGTTTGGTCCTCGGTCGCTGCGACTGTCAAAACTATCAATCTGTCTACCAGCCGGGTCATAGACAGTGATTGGGAAATAGTTAGTACTGTTTAATGTGTCATAAAATAACTGCTGTCCGGCCGTACCCGTAAATGTGAAGGAATCCTGCTCACCTTTTTTGGTAATTGTGCCACTGACCGTATCACCAAGATTCATTGCCGTAGTTGTCAATGATGCAGTGATAATCCGCACTTTATAGTTATTATTCGCCACCCCATTTCCACTTAGAGTTAGCCAATACTTACCAGCATCTAGATATAGTTCTCGATCATCATATATGTAGTTACTACTAACATTCCTACCAGCAGCATCATAGATGTTGTAACGGTTGTAATAGTCACCTGCCTGTCCATCAATGTAAATGTATTGCTTTCCATTTGGTGTAGGAGTGAGTGGAGTGGTGGGAATCTCAAAACTGTAGGAATCAGTTTGGAGTTTGTCAGCAAATGCACCATTAATATCTGTATCCAAATTTACAGGTGTAGCAGCGGCTCGCTCTAGGAAGCGGAACTTGTAATCTCCTGTCCCTTCACCAGAACCATCAACTGTAACCTTATAAGTGCCACTCATCCCTAAAAATAGTGGCGTGTCTGGTCCTCTATCGCTCCAACTGCCAAAACTATTAATCTGTCTACCAGCCGGGTCATAGACAGTGATGGAGAAATAGTTAGTATTGTTTAATGTGTCATAAAATAACTGCTGTCCTGCTGTACCCGTAAAGGTATAGGAATCCTGCTCACCTTTTTTGGTAATTGTGCCACTGACCGTATCACCAAGATTCATTGCCGTAGTTGTCAATGATGCAGTGATAATCCGCACTTTATAGTTATTATTCGCCACCCCATTTCCACTTAGAGTTAGCCAATACTTACCAGCATCTAGATATAGTTCTCGATCATCATATATGTAGTTACTACTAACATTCCTACCAGCAGCATCATAGATGTTGTAACGGTTGTAATAGTCACCTGCCTGTCCATCAATGTAAATGTATTGCTTTCCATTTGGTGTAGGAGTGAGTGGAGTGGTGGGAATCTCAAAACTGTAGGAATCAGTTTGGAGTTTGTCAGCAAATGCACCATTAATATCTGTATCCAAATTTACAGGTGTAGCAGCGGCTCGCTCTAGGAAGCGGAACTTGTAATCTCCTGTCCCTTCACCAGAACCATCAACTGTAACCTTATAAGTGCCACTCATCCCTAAAAATAGTGGTGTGTTTGGTCCTCGGTCGCTGCGACTGTCAAAACTATCAATCTGTCTACCAGCCGGGTCATAGACAGTGATTGGGAAATAGTTAGTACTGTTTAATGTGTCATAAAATAATTGCTGTCCTGCTGTACCCGTAAATGTATAGGAATCTTGCTCACCTTTTTTAGCGATTGTGCCACTAGCTGTGGAACCGATGGTGTAAGGCGTAGTTGGTAGAGATGAATCAATGATATTAAAGGAGAAAGAATTGACCTCATTAAAAGCACCTTTGCCCCGCACCGCAAGAATATATTCTCCTGAAGTTTGGACATCATACTCAATATCATCAAAGTTACCATTAGAAGCAACAGCGACATTACGCGGATCATAAATCGCCCAATCCAGAGAACCATCTACACGGGAGAGATAGTCGAAATAAAGCTTCTGTCCTTTTGTTGCATTAAAGCGATAGACCAGATCCGCAGGACCGGGGTTGAGCCTATCATTAACAACTCTATCAAAGGGCTGAATCGGTAGCAATGCCGGATTAATTACACTAAAACCATAGGAACCAGTAGTTGCGCCTTGGGGGTCAACGACAATCTTGTAATTACCGTCTTCATTTAGCGTAATCAGTTGATTATCATAATAGGCAAGATAGGTATCCACTACAAGGCGACCAGTCGGACTATAAACTTGGAACTTCCAATCACCACGATTGCCCGTATACTGAATTGGATCAAAATAAATCCGTTGACCCGCTTGACCCGCAAAAATAAATTCTTGATTCTGTCCGGCTACGGATACTTGCCCAATTACCGTATCACCCAAAATCAATGCCGGCGGTGCTGTCCACTGCACCTGACCTGTAGTGGGGTCAATCTTGAGTCCATCAGGACCAATCACGACACTGTAACTAACCGTGTCATTATCAGGGTCAACCGCCGTAGAATCATAACTATATTGCTGATTGATATAAGCCTGCACTACAGGATTAGTTACAAATATAGGCGGACGATTGGGCGGGGGCGTAATCACACTCAGGGTATAATCCTGTTTGACTATACCACCACGACCATCGCTCACTTCTAAACTAATTATTTGATTACCTGTATTGGTGGTTGCCGTGTTCCAACCAATTAAACCAGTTGTTTGGTTAATGGTCATACCATCTGGAGATGCCAGCAATTTATAAGTCAAAGAATCGCCGTTGGGGTCAGTAGCATTGACATCATAGCTATAGAACTGACCACCAATTACTTCTTTGTTTGCTTGAGTTTGAATAACTGGTGCTTGATTTAACTGAGCCAGCATCACCAAATCATAAGTAAACTGCATTCCTTGGGGGTTGTAGAATATCAAAGAACGCTGCTGAGTTTGTTCATTGGGGTCAAGTTTCTGATCACTGACCAGTTGGCTCAAATCATAGTAAGGTAAACCATCGGGCGTGAAACCATCAGGATTGCGTACCACAATGGTGGGGTCACTGATGTGATTAACTGCAACAATTAGGGGAGCATCGACACTGTAGGAACCGATGTTGCGTACCATTATGTCTGCATACAATAGGTGAGCGTCTGCGTTAAAGCCGGTGCGGTGGTACTCGGCATTAAAACTCTGCGAGACATCACTCAAGAGGTTGAAATTAAGAGTTTCTCCTATATTGGAGGATGTAGACGAGCCAAAATTCCCTTGTACAGGAGGTTGCGTATCCGCAGGTGCGGGATTTATGGTAAGGTCTGTAATGCTGACGCTGGTAGTGGTGTCGCTGTCGTTATTCACTAGGCGGAACACTAAAGTGGCAGTTGTACCTGCTTTGATGCCAGTTAAGTTTAAGCTAACCGTGCCGTTCGCAGCATTGTAAGTTGCTCCAGCCCCCAAAATTACTGACTCACCTTCAGTCCAGTTAAAAAAGGCATCCCGACCAGTAGCAACAGTGTGTACCAGAGAAGTACCATTTGTGGTATCGACTAATGCCACTTCTAAAGCATCATTAATCGAGTCTGTATCGCTAGTATCAAAGCTCTTGTCAATCTTAAAGGTCAGAATAGAAGGATTTGCGGGAATTAAGAGTGGTAGTTCCCGCACAGCAGCAAAGTTAGTTCCTTCTGTGAGACTGATTTGACTCCCAAGAAGAACATTTTGTGTAGCACTCAATCCACCCGCATCTTGTACTGTCAGCGTCAAGTTAAATAGACCCAGTTGATTCGCGGTGGGAGTTCCTTGCAAAGTGGCACTACCGTTCCCATTATCAACTAAGTTCAACCAACTAGGCATCCCACTGGCGGTAATGATGCGTGTGTCTCCTACATCAGGGTCAGCGGTGAGGATATTGTAAATGAAAGTACTACCAGATTCTATGCTGGTATTAGTTGGTGCAGTAGTAAAACTGGGTGCTTCATTAACATTAGTAACACTAATATTAAACACCTCAATCAAACTCAAGCCGCTAGCATCGGTACTCTTGACTGTAATCGAGTGCTGGGTGTTAGTTTCAAAGTCCAGCAGTGTTCCCTCAGCTACTTGCAACTCATTACCGACAATGCGGAAACGTCCAAAAGCATCATCTACCAAGGTATAAGTGTGGCTATCTGTTGTATCAGGATCAATACTGACCAGTAGACCAATAACTGTTCCCGTTGTACTACTTTCTGCTACCGTATTACCAGCCAAATTAATTGCCGTAGGCGGACTGAGGCGTTTAATCGTTGTCGAGTAAGTGTTTTGGTTGCCGGCAATATCAGTAACTTGTGCCGTGAAGGAATTGTCACCAATAGCTAACTGGACATTAGTAAAAGTAAATTTACCAGTGCTGTCGGTACTACTTACTGCACCCGTTTGTGACAAGACCACAGTAGCGTTGGCTTCAGTTTGACCAACTAAAGTCACAGTATCAAACTTAGTTTTCAAATCACCAACCGTCCCAGAATCAGATGCAACTTCTAGGTTGAAAATTGGTGCTGGTACGGTAGTATCAAAGGTGAAAGTGAATGCAAAAATATTTGATTGATTGCCAAATTCATCTCCAGCAACTAAACGTAGGGTATGAACCCCGTCCGGTAGGGTATTTCCGTAAATCGTTTCTAGCTGAGTACGGTTAAAGCTGAAACTACCATCGGCTTGCAGTTGTGCCGTCACATCGACAAAGTTAGCAACTAAAGTATTATCGAAACCTGCACGAAATTCAACTACTTGATTGGCATCAGAGACCATCCCCACGATGGTAGGGTCAAAGGTAATGAGGTCGTTGTTGGTACTGCCACCAATAGCTGTATCACGAGCCAGAGATGCAGAAATTATGGGTGCAATTGTATCAGTATTAACAATGACATTGTATTGAGTTGTGGTGATGTTGCCTGCTGTGTCACTGGTGGCAATAGTCAGGACATGGGACCCGTTACTGAGTCCGGTTAAATCCAGTTGTTGGTCGAATGTACCCGTGGAATCAAAGAAAATGGCGACTTCATTCTGATTGTTGAAGCGATAGGTAAGTGAAGTCACAGCAGAACCGGTACCATCGACATTGCCAATTAATCTGGCTCCTGGTGGCAAAGGAGATTCGTTAACAGGAGTAGTTAAGCTAATTAGTGGTGCAGTGGTATCAATGGTCAGTTGTAGGGGAGATGTGGAAGTACTGACATTGCCTGCAATATCTGTGGCTGTGGCGTTTAGTTCATAAACTCCATCTGTTAACTCTGATGTGACAATCTGCCAAGTGCCGTCATTACTGGTTGTTGTCTGCCCCAAGATTTGACCATTGTGCTGGAGTTCAATGGTTGCTCCTACTTCAGCCATTCCGACAATTGTGGGGGTATTAATCTTGGTAATATTGTCGCTGTTGTTAGTACCACTATCACTGGCAGAAGGCAGACTAAGAGTTGGTGGTGGAGTGGTAGTATCTAGGGTAAAGGCCAGGTCAAAAATGCTGGAAATGTTCCCATACTGGTCTATTGCTTGCAGATGCAATGTCTGATCACCATCTGGTAATGTACCACCATATATTTGCTCTAATTGGCTGCGGTCAAAGATGAAACTGCCGTTTGCTTGACGTTGTGCTAAAACGCTGACGAAGTTGGCAACTTGTGTATCATTAAAACCTGCGCGGAATTCAGCTATTTGGTTAGCATCGACGACCGTACCACTGATAGTTGGGTCAAAAGTGATGCTATCGGTGTTAGTATTGCCACTAGGAGCAGTATCATGCAATAAAAAAGCACTAATAACAGGTGCTTGTTGATCAATAACAACCGTTACATTATATTCAGTAGTCTTGATATTCCCAGCTAGATCCGTGGTACTAATAGTTAGATTATGCGCCCCATTGCTAATTCCAGTCAAATCGAGAGATTGGTCAAAGGCTCCCGTGGCGTTCAACAGTACTGCAATCTCAGCCCTTGTATCAAACCGATAGCTCAGTGCAGTCACAGGAGAACCTGTACCATCGACACTACCAGTTAATCTGGCTCCTGGTATCAGAGGTTGAGTATCAACTGGGGTAGTCAGAGTTATTTGCGGTAATGCTGAATCAATTGTGACTTCTAGTGGTGTACTTGGTATACTAACGTTACCAGCTATATCAGTAGCCACAGATGTAAGATTGTATGTACCATCAGTTAAAGCATTTGTAGTAATTTGCCAAGTACTATCATTAGCAACGGTAGTTTGTCCAAGTAATTGACCATTATTAAATAGCTGCACCAATGCTCCCACTTCAGCATTACCTGTAATTGTGGGTGTGGTTTTATTGGTGATCTTATCAATATTAGAAAGTCCAGTATCGTTGCTGGCTGGCAGGTCTAGATTAGAGGGTGCTGGTGTGACGGTATCCAGGGTAAACGTCAAATCAAAGACATTAGATTGGTTATTGTACTGGTCTTTGCTAACGAGGTGTAATGTGTGCGTGCCATCTGGGAGGGTACTGCCGTAAATAGTGTTTAACTGGGTGCGGCTGAAGCTGAATGTACCGTCGGCATTGCGTTGGGCGAGAACGTTTGTATAGTTCGCTGTTGGGGTATTGTTAAAGCCGGCTTTGAACTCTACGATATTGCTGGCATCAGTAACACTACCAGTGATTTGCGGATCAAAGGTGATTTTATCTGTATTGGTTGTTCCACCACGAGCTGTATCGTTAGCTAAATTGGCGGTAATTGCAGGTGGAGTTGTATCGGCAGAACTGATGTTTGCACCGATAACGGTGGCACTACCGTTAAAGATAATGTTGCCTTTAGCACCGATTTCCCCATACAATGTGGAACTGCCGTTAAAAATAAAGTTTTTGATGCTCAAAAAGGAACCACGCGTATTAGATGCACTATTGTATGTAATATCTCCCGCAGATATTACCCGGAGATTGTCGCTGGTGTTCGTACTTGTGGTAGCGCCGTTAAAGGTAATATTGCTGCCACTGCTACCATTGGCTATTGTGGTGTAACCCGCAAATCTAGCTCCAGCGTTCATGTTAATAGAACCAGAAGCAAAGACGGATAAATCGTTGGACTGGACGTTGGACAGATTGATGTTACCGTTATTAGTAACTAAGACAACATTATTAAGGTTGTGTCCGTTGCCATTAAAGTTGATGTCCCCTTGGTCAACGGTAATGACGTAGTTGTTTAAACTAATGTTTGCAGGGATGTTGAGTCCACCACCTGTGACTCTGACAACTTTTGGATTACTTGCTGTACCGGGTGAAGGGAATTTAGTATTCCAATCGTTAAGGTTGTTGATGGGGTTTTGGGAACTGTTGAAAGTGACGGTGGCTGTGCCTGCGGGGATTCTGCGGTTGAGTTCAAGTTGTTTGATGTCTACATAAGCTGGCACTGTGATTGTCTGCTGTGCCACTACTTGTGGGGGAATTAAATTGCCATATTGATTATTTGACCCGTTGATGGTGGTATATCCTGATGCTACGGTGACGGCTCTATCTACGAGTATTAGTTTGCCGTTTGAATCTTGAATAGGGTTCCCCTGAGCATCTCTTTGTACGGGTAATGTGGGATTGCCGTTAATTGTAAATCCTTTGGCAGCGTAAATTAGGGCATCGTCGGTGAGGTCTGTTGGTACGCCGTCAAAATCCCCACCAGCATTGATGCTAATGGTGCCATCTGTCCGAATGGCAAAGGGGAGGATGGAAGTCTGGCTGGTATTTTGTTGAGTTTGAACATTTAGGGGTGCAGAGACAGAATTGGCGCTTATGAGGGGGCTTTGGTTGTTTGCGCCAACTAGAGGGGTAGAATCTGTATTACCTGTGAGTGAATCTATGCTTTGAGTTGAAGAAGATTTTTGATTATTATTGCTGGTTTTTAATAGAGGAGTAGTTTTGGCGACAACTGCTGGGGTAATTGATAGTCCATTATCGAAAATCCCATTTGAAGGGGTGTAGTTAGCAATTTGATTTGATTTCGACTGTTGATTATCGCTAGGTTTCGCAGGGTTATTTGAAGGATAGAGTTTTTCTAATTCGGAATTGATGGGGTCTGAACTACTGGGAGAGGATTTAAATGCTTTTTGTAATTGGGTTAAGCCAGAATTATCATCTAGCAATGCATCTAAAGATGCACTTTCTAGTAGAGATGGTGGCATTAAACCACTGTTGTTTGTGCCAATTTCAGAACTCCCCATGACTAACCCCTTGTCAGTAGTTAATTGTTGATTGTTTTTGGTTTATTTTTGAAAAACTCAGCCTTTTTTGTTGGCGTTTAGAGGATGTCACTCTTTCAGAGATTCAAGCCCAATATTGACGGCAATTACTTTTTTTGAATTAGGAGATATTTGGCAAAAGTACCAAAAAAGAATAATTAAACGCCGATAAATGCGATTTATGCAAGAACTCTAAGTAAGTTGGAATCAAAAAAACTTATGTCAGGAAATGTAAATTAAATAAATACCTTATGAATAGGGCATTTAACGGTTTCCACAAAACTCAACATACATGAATTTTTCCAAGTCTTTTTAGTACAGCATTGCAGAAATAACTATCCAGTTTTTAAAGGCTAAAAAGCTGACTATTCACGACGGTTTCTTCCTTTCTACCTTCTTTCACTAGGCTAATGCACTAGCATTCATTGAAAATAGATCTGGAACTACAGTTGTGTTCAAAGGGATTTGAGGAAGAAACTTGCTGCGGATCATGTCTTGGTAAGTTAATAAATCGGCTTGCCAATTATCAATAATTTGATGTAAATTTATGAGGCGTTCTGGTACGGTTTCGCCAATTATTTGATAACTAAAACTCCCATTGAACAATACAATTGGGATACTTGTTTCGTCTGGATTTTGTAATGCTGCTTCACTGATAGTCAGGTAAAATGGGCAGCGCTCCAAGGTGTAAGCTAAGTTGAGTGTGGCTCGTACAGGTGTAGTCCCAATTTCTTGCCAATCGCCTGGAGAGAGTAGTTTTTCTGACAAATACTGGTGAGATGTATCTTGCTGTTGGTCAAATGTGATGTAGCTTCTGGGATTAAGACCTACAGCTTCATACTCTACATGGGGCAATGTCTGAACATATTTTTTAGCAATGTCAGCAATTGTGATGTCTTTTGCGGTTTTATCTTCAATAGCTTCTATAAATATGATTCGCGTTGGTTCAGCTACTATAGCGATGCCGTTGGTGAAAGCAACTTGGGAGACGCTTGGAGTATATATCGGTTGACGAGCCAGTTCCCATTCAGCCGGGACAATGCCACTATATTTGAGAAAATCTGGATTGAGTATTGTTGGTTTATGATTTTTGGCAGCTATGATAATCCCGAACTCTTGCGTGATTAAGGTTTGGCTCATGATGCTTTGCTGATAACGATGTACTTAAAATTATGAGTATTTGCGGTGGCGGTGGCGTTGCTTTTGATAAAATTTGCTACAGATAGCCTTATTGGTTAATCTATCTTTAGACATAACAGACTATTGTCAATGTTTGTGTACAGCCACCTATAAGTTTATACTCCTTCTCTTCGCATTTGTACATACGAAAATATGCGTAAAATGGTTCAAATATCTTTCTATGTATACGTAGCAAAGAACTATCTCTAATAGTTCAAATTTTAGAAAACGAAGGAGTAATAGAAGAGGTAAAGGTGCAGGGGGCAGAGAGGAAGACTGCATACATAAATGTAGGGGTAAGGGGTAAAGCCAGGAGGTATTATTTCTTGTAGCCCCCCAAGCGCTTGAAATAAATTAGGACTTACGCAAAAATTGCCGAAAAGCTTAATTTATCAAGTCGCCAAGTCGCCTAAAGCCTTCTCGCCGAGAGGCTCCGCCAACGGCATAGCTCCGCTTACCGCGTAGCGTCTCCCCTTCTCCCAAAGCTATCCATTACCCACAAAATTCTTAACAATCTTGAAACCTTTATTTTACAAGGGTCATAAGGATTGAAATTTATTACGGACTTGACAAATTAGCCTTTGATGTTATTGCTAGAAACCCACTTTTATTGAGAATGGACAACGTAGGTTTAAGGCTTTGCGATTCGGTGAGCGATGGCGTAGCCCGCCGCAGGTATCGCTCTCGCAAATGTTAAGAAAGATTCGGGTAATGGATAGCTCCCAAAGGGAGAAGAACGCCAAGAACTCGTAGAGTGTGCGTAAGTCCTATAAATATTTTTTTACTTTTAGGCATACATAAATTTAAGGGCTTGAAACCCCTTTGGCAGGGGAATCCTAAATCCTCCCACTGCCTATAAAGGTATTGAACTAACTGACGAATATAAATTTGCCACAAGTTATATAGCAACCGCCAAGGAGGTTAGGACATAAACGGATAATCAAACTTAGACACCAAAAGGCTTTTACCCTACTCCCTACTCCCTACTCCCTACTCCCTACTCCCTACTCC
>NZ_CAWUOL010000082.1:0-23752 GCF_963923915.1 Nodularia chucula CCY0103
GGAAAATTCTGTGGATGACGCAAAAAAAATCCCCTAAAAGGTGTTAGCCAGTCAGGGGAGTTAGTTATCAGGGTGCATCTACCAATTTATTCTTCTGACTCTATGTACATTCTCCGGAGCAATTTCGGAAAATTCTGTGGATGACGCCAAAAAAATCCCCTAAAAGGTGTTAGCCAGTCACTCATAGGAAACTTTGAGGCAAGATTGGTTTTTTAAACAGGTTGATTACACTTACTGTTAGAATCATTGAAATTTGAACCTCACCCGACTTTTAGTCGGGTGATTCCTGCTTCAAAGATCTCCGCCTGAATTGCTCCAGGACTTACAACTTCTCCACAGGCGTTTTAAGTCTCCGGCGCACCAACGGCGACTTTTAAACAAGTACCTAAAAACTCTAAGTATGTTTAAGCTCTGTACCTTAAAGATTTTACCCACTAGAGGAGCGATAAAAGTATCTATTTCCTAGTAAAACCCCATATCTTTAGTTGTCGTGGTTCAGATTTAGCTTGGTTTTCGCTGTACACTAATTTTAATAAAATAGGTTGCGCCTAACTCATGACTGGAAGCTCGCACAAGAGTGGGGCTTGAAGACATCAAACCATTCTCAAGGGTGTAGCTAGTCTACCCTGCGGAAAGCTATTTCCCTATTTCTGAAGTGGGGAATAAGCAATTATGCTAATTTTTGTGAAGAGTTTTCGGCATATTGCTTATAAACTTAAAGCAGATGGAGCAAAATCAGTGTGTTGAGAAACATTCAGTAACAGGATTCATCTAAGGTATCATAAGGAGCGAAAAATCGAACTGAAACTTTCGCGTTTCAAACTAGATTTAGGAGGCGAACAGGAAAAGTTGTGACCCAGGAATTTCATATTTCCGTAACCCCAGTAGGGCAAAATGACTACTTGGTACGGACGGAACAAGTCGCGCCTGGGGTGCCATTGGCTGAGGAACTGGTAACCTGGCCTGTGACTGAGTGGTTAGCATCTGCTGGTCATCTGATGAACGACCCACTAAAATCGGTGTTGCAGGGGGAGGCGATCGCCAGAAACTCTGTGAATCTGGTGGTGTTGGGACAGCAGTTTTATAATGCACTGTTTCAAGGTACTCTGCGAGATAGTTGGATTACTGCCCAAGGGATTGCCCAAAACCATCAACAAGTGCTGCGTCTACGTTTGGGGCTAAAAGATGTGAGGTTGGCACGTTTGCCGTGGGAAGTGATGCACGCAGGCGATCGCCCTCTGGCTACTGGCCCTTATATTGCTTTTTCTCGCTACCAAAGCGGAATGATGGCTGCATCTCGTTTACCTTCGAGAAACAGACCAAAAACACAAAGCACTGGTGGTGTGAAAGTTTTAATGGTGCTAGCTTCCCCTCCTGATCAAGTTCGTCTCGATTTGCTCAAGCAAGAAGCTATTAACCTGCAAGCTGAACTTCAACGCCACACACCACAAAGTGATACAAATGGTAACAATTTACCGAATATTGATCTGACTCTACTAGATCAACCAGGACGGGAAGAATTAACCCAAGCGTTAGAACAAGGAAGATATCAAGTTCTACACTATTCTGGTCATAGTAACTTAGGGCCAAATGGCGGACAAATTTATCTTGTTAGCAGAAGAACTGGCTTAACCGAAACCCTGAGTGGTGATGATTTAGCTGGCTTGCTGGTAAATAATAATATTCAAATGGCTGTGTTTAATTCCTGTTGGGGAACATACACGGCGACATCCGATACTGTCGGGGATATGACGGCTGAACGGAATTTAACAGAAAGTCTAGTCAGACGGGGTATTAGAGGCGTTTTGGCTATGTCCGAAAGAATCCCCGATGAGGTGGCGCTGACGTTGACACAATTGTTGTACCGTAATCTCAGCCAAGGATATCCTGTAGATTTGTGTGTCAGTCGGGTACGTCAGGGCTTAATTTCTGCTTATGGTTCTCACCAGAGTTATTGGGCGTTACCCATTCTATATCTTCAACAAAATTTTGACGGTGTACTATGTCCTGACATACCTACAAGTGCAAACTCAGTTAATGGATACAGTCATCAATCTGCGGCGGTAAATCCGACTGCGAACTATTTTGCTACGGCGGATGATCCCAATGTCTCACCTATTGATGCGATGATTCCTGCTGGATTTGGTGATGATTCTTCAGAACTAGACTGGTTAGGTGAGGAGACTTGGGGCGATTTAGTTGATGAAATTGAGTATGATGATGATGCTTATTATGCAGAGGATTCGGCTTTAGTTTCAGATTTGTTTCGTCAGCTAGATCAGCAAGAAGGAACAAATGATCAATTACCACTGCATCGGGGAATTGTCGCACCAATCACAGATAAGCAACTTCAGGATGATGGGGTTGGCGAAAATATCGGTGACTCAGAGAAGTCTGTGAATTTATGGGGGGAAATCCCAGAAAATACCTCTTTACGGCAAAAATCACTGCCGACTCCATCCACTCGGCGAGCTAGTAGTCGTTATAAACTACGACCGATTGTCGGTATTTTAGGAGTTTTGGGGTTAGGTGCGATCGCACTGATCATTGGCTGGGGTTGGTGGTGGCAAAATCGCCAAGCATCGGTTAAATATATACCGGGTATTCCGCGTGACTCTGAAGTTATCCCCAATCAATCAGAAACCGATATCACTAAGGCTGAGACAGGAATTATCACCGCTATGGCTACAGAAAAGTTAAGCCAAGGGGATTTGCAAGAGGGGTTGAAGCTGGTGGAAGAACTACTGAATAGGGGTGCGCTATCCCCTGCTGAAGGTTCTCTGAGTTTAATTCCACCTAACCAACTTGATGATCCCTCTGTTAACTTTCTTAAAGGGCGATTAGCATGGCAGTTTATCCAAACGGGAAACGAAAAATACAGTGTTGATGATGTGCGCCGTTATTGGGAAAATGCGGTGAAATCTCAGCCAGAATCGCTTTTATATAATAATGCCTTGGGATTTGCCTATTATGCGGAAAATAATCTGAATCGAGCGAATAATTCTTGGTTTACGACTTTGAATTTGGCTCTCAAACGGCAAAATACGGCTTCTAGTGAACCAATAGAGGTAAATACAAAACTGTCTGAGGATGCTTTAACTGCCTATGCTGGATTAGCTTTGGGGCTGTATAAATCTGCATCTGATCAACCAGGGATTAATAAACAAAAACAATATCTGAATGAGGCGATTAAGTTACGACAATTGGTGATTGGTAATGATCCGGTGAATTTCCAGATCAATCAATTGAGTCAGAATTGGTTGTGGACAGAACAGGCGATCGCAGATTGGCGATCGCTCTTGGAGGAAAAAGCAGACAATAGATAATTCCAGCCTAAGAA
This sequence comes from Nodularia chucula CCY0103, assembly GCF_963923915.1. Classification (NCBI taxonomy): domain Bacteria; kingdom Bacillati; phylum Cyanobacteriota; class Cyanophyceae; order Nostocales; family Nodulariaceae; genus Nodularia; species Nodularia chucula. Next base: position 3,341 of record NZ_CAWUOL010000082.1, read on the forward strand.
GCTGAGGACTGCAATTTTTCCAGTTGTGCCAGAACTTCTGTACTGTGGACTGATGGATTAACTTTCACAAAAGTTTCTCGCAAAATTCCCTGGGGATCAATGATAAAACTATGGCGCATGGAAACGAAACCAATCCAAGAACCATAGGCTTTACTCACCGCGCCATTAGTATCAGCTAATAAGGGAAATTTTAACCCCTCGGAATCGCAAAACTCGGCGTGGGAATCAATATCATCAGCACTCACACCGATAATTTGAACATTTTTTTCCATGTATTTGGGTAAATCTTGTTGAAAACGACGCGCTTCAATAGTGCAACCAGAGGTAAAGTCTTGGGGATAGAAATACAGAACTACCCACTTACCACGCAAGTCCGACAGGGAAATTTTGCCCTCACCTGTGTTGGTGGGTAAAGTAAATTCTGGTGCAGGTTGGTTAATTTCTGGAAGTTTACCACCCATAGCATCAGCAGTAGGAGTCAGATGCAACCAACTGATCACTGCAAAACAACTTACCAGTAATATATTTAAAAAATTGCGCCGAGAAATCATGGTGTAGACCAAAATGACAACTTTACATAAGTTTACATTTATTCTTGACTTTCTCCCCCTGGCAAATTAGATTCTGGATCTATACTTTGAATGTATTGGCTATCTAAGAGAAATTTTCCCTTAGTAAAGCGGATCACCCAATATCCTCCAGGGCGGCGATCAATAATTACACCCTCTTCCCCTATGGAAATCACATCAGGAGGGCGTAGCATAGGCATAGGATCTGCGGTTTTAACGTAGGGTGGTAGTGCTATAACTGTGACTTTACTACCAATGGCAAATTCTGGAGACATATTTATCAGGCTAGGAGTTTTCATTAACTCATAACTCAAAACCCGGCTCTTTTACTAGCCATTGGCGGAATTTTTTATTTATTCGCTGTGGTGAAAAAGGGAAAAGGAAAGGGGAGGGCATGATTTCCCCTATTCCATGATTCTGCAAGAAGAGTTAAAAATTTTTCTGGGTAAAGAGCGAAAATGTGTGGATATTATTGGGAATTGCGTTGCTGACCGCGCGATCTCATATTTTGGCGCATTTCTTCCATTTGTTGACGCTGTTCGGGAGTGAGGACTGCTTGCATCTGTTGTTGAGATGCTTGCTGAATTTGGCGCATTTGGGTTCTTTGTTGTTCAGTCAGATTTAAGTTAGCCCAGCCTCTTTGGCCTCTTTGTCCTTGAGGTGCATTTTTTGCAGCTTGCAATGTTGCTCTTTGTTCTGCGGTGAGAATCCCCTCAATTTGGCTGCGAGTATTGGTTTTAATCGCCTGCATTTGGGCTTTTTGGGTATCTGTTAAATTTAAGCGTTGCATACCTCTAGCGCCTTTTTGACCCCCTTCTTTTGTGGACATTTGCGCCATTTGTAGCGGTGAGAAGGATCTCATTTGTGCTTGAGCAGCAAGAGGTATTGCAGTCACTGTTAAAGCAATTGCTCCCGCTAGGAGTGGTAAGGGCTTAAATTTCATACTTGATGTTGTGTAGTTTACCGTTTTCATGTCACCATCATAAAAAATCACTAGTCACAGTGGCATGAGGATAAAGTCATGATTCTATCCATGACTAAAGTCATGCTTGATTCGGGACAATTGGGACTGGTGATCAGATATTAGTTGCCGTAAATGTAGTAATACCAATTGAATATAAAGATGCATAAATACGATTTAACCAGAAATCCGGTTCCCATCCTCGCTTGCGGGGAGGGGTTAGGGGTGGGGTAGAAATAATGTGCAGCCTCACAAATAATTGGTATTAAGCTCTAATTTTGTCTTATTTGCATAAGCAGGAAGTGGGGATGGGACAACAGCTTTTATCTGCAAGATGCGTAAAAGTAGATAAAGCAGGCTACACCCCAGAAAAATCAAATAGGATTGCTATATAACCACAACCATCTCAAAATTAAAATCCCACATTCTATGACTCCCCCGATTCAAATTAAAAATCATCCTTTCCGATTTTTACTATATTTGGAATGGGTATTACTGGCGATCGCAGTTTTAACAGCTGCACTCCCCTCTCCTTCCCCACGCTTCAATGCTAATTTTCCCGAATTGACGATTTGTAGTCTAATTGTTTTTGGGATCATGGGTTTAAGATTACCCACAAGTAACTCTTTAAGTAAATGGATTTATACAGCTTGCGAAATTTTATTAATTGTCACCACAGGATTCTTTGGGGGAAGAATTGCTAGGTTATTTCCGTTTCTCTATATAATTTTAGTCACGCGCAGTTGCCTAATTTTTGAATTACCAGGGCGGTTATTAGTCACAAGTTTATCATTCAGTTTATTTCTAATTACGCTGAGGTATCGCTTATTTAAATTACCCTTATCATTATCCCCTCATGCTCAAGAACGCTTCCGGTTTTTTCACCTCAGCTTGGCGTTAGTGTTTGGCTTGAGTTTAATTTTTATTTTACTATTAATGAATACAGTCATAGCTGAAAGGCAAAGTCGGGAAAAGTTGGCTTTGGCTAACGAAAAACTCCGTCAATATGCCTTGAGAATTGAAAATCAGGCTACTCTAGAAGAACGCAATCGCATTGCTAGAGAAATACATGATTCATTAGGACATTCTTTAACAGCTTTAAATTTGCAATTAGAAACGGCTTTAAAGTTATGGGAATCTCAGCCAGCTAAAGCCAAAATATTCTTAGCTAGAGCCAAAGAACTTGGTTCTAAATCCCTTGGTGATGTGCGTCAGTCTGTTTCTACTATGCGTTATAGTCCTTTGCACGACCAAAGTTTAGAGCAGGCGATCGCTATTCTCTTAGAAGATTTTCACCGCTCTCATGGCATTTCGCCTATTTGCAACATTGATTTAGAATATGCTTTAGCCTCTGATGTGATTATATCTATCTATCGCATTATTCAAGAATCATTGACAAATATTTCTAAATATGCAGAAGCATCAGAAGTTAAATTAGAAATTACTACCAATAAAGGACGATTTCATTTAATAATTACAGATAATGGTAAAGGTTTTGATATCATGCAGAATACTACTGGTTTTGGATTACAGAGTATGCGCGATCGCACCTTAGCCCTGGGTGGTGAATTTATGATTAATAGTCAACCTGGTTGTGGGTGTCAAATTATAGTTGATATTCCCTTATTGAGTTTGACCAGATGATTAAAGTTTTATTAGTAGATGACCAAAGTCTAATTCGTCAAGGATTAAAAGCCTTATTAGAATTAGAACCAGATTTAGAAATCATTGGTGAAGCTGAAAATGGTGAAGAAGCAATTAATCAGAGTCAAAAACTCCAACCTAACGTGATTCTTATGGATATTAGAATGCCGATTATGGATGGGGTTGCAGCTACCAAAGAAATTCAAAAACGCTATCCAGAAATCAAAATTTTAGTATTGACGACTTTTGATGATGATGAATATGTAAAAGCAGCTTTAGAAAATGGCGCAATGGGTTATCTACTCAAAGATACACCATCAGAAGAGTTAGCTGTGGCTATTCGTGCAGTTGATAAAGGATATACACAACTGGGTCCCGGAATAGTCAAAAAGTTGGTAACTCAGTTTTCCTCAGTCACAGCTACCCAGTCACCACCTGTACCCCCTAGTTTGGCAGAACTTACACCCAGAGAAAAAGAGGTTTTACGATTAATTGCCATTGGTGCTAATAACCGCGAAATTTCCCAGCAACTTTATATTTCTGAGGGGACTGTGAAAAATCATGTCACAAATATTTTAAATAGGTTAAATTTGCGCGATCGCACTCAAGCAGCTATTATCGCCCATACATTTTTAGAGTATTTAGAACAAAATAGTTAAAAATACAGGAAGAACCATTATTACGTTTATTTAGGGTATGTTAACTGAGTTTAATTTACCATTTTTAATATTAATTAAATAGTTCTAAACATTCATGCTTTAAAATGCCCCCTGTGACTTTGATATTTCTAAATGATTTAGCAATCACTTGTTCACAAGTAAGTTCAATTTGTGATTGATTGACTGAAATTAAATCTTGAATAGCAGCACCATAGACAATTTCAGATATATTTGCCCAGACACAGGCTGTGGCACACATGGGACAAGGTTCGCCAGTAGTATAGATGGTGTAACCTGCTAAAGAAGGGCTTTTTAGTTTAGCTGTTAAATGACGAATAACGTTAATTTCAGCATGGGCTGAGGGGTCGTGATCTCGGCTAACAGTATTATGAGCTACAGCAACAACTTTTTCGTCTTTGACAATGACTGCACCATAGGGCGCGTCTCCTTTTTTGGCTTCTGCGATCGCTAACCGCATAAAATATTCTGGGTTCATTTAAATTGGGGATTTGATGGGGATTAGTTTTAATGATATGGGACGATCGCACAATTTAAACTTCTAACAGGGGAAATTGCACCTATATTGTTCGGTTATACCACTGTCGCCAATAGACAAAAGAATATAACCTCTTAGTAGTGGAGTAGTGAAATGCCTATGTCAAAGGCTGCCAGTCGCTCTGAAATCAAGGGGTGAATACCTGTGTATAAATGGATATTGCCGAGCCTGAGTGAAATTTTAGCCGAAAGTCAAGCAACTATGGCTGAATGCTCACCAATGAAAGCAGAACAACAGTGGCGCATCAGTTTAGCCGCTACAGAACAATTGCTAATAAATACTTTAGCAACTGGTTCACCTGATGCCACCACAGGATTAGTGTTAGCTGCGCCTGCACCTTTATTCAGTCAGCCAATATTAACTCAAAACCTGCAAACTGTCACTTTTACAGCCAGGCCATTTAACCCCTTGGCACTAATGCCATTTCAAATGCCAAAGCCTAGCGCTACAGCAAATAAACCAGTGATTCTCCAAGAATCAGTGCTGTCTTTACTACCAGCAGATCCATTGGTGAAAGAGCGTTTTTGCTTGGTGTTTACAGAGAAATTTAGATTAGTTTTAGTTTTAAAAGAAGATAAAAGTGGTGATCAAGGCTTTTCATTTTCCTTTGATCCAGAAGTAGTAGATCAATGCTGGAAATCCCTCGGTGCGAGGATTATGCTGACTAATCCAGAACTGTTTGCTGAAGTCAATGCATTAGTCCAAAAGTATCCTCCAGTCGCCCCAGACTACCACACGGTAATTCACTTTAGCCAGTTATTGCTTCAGGAATTAACAGAACCAGAAGGGAATGAGGAAGCATTAGAAACTAGTGCAGAATGGGAATACAAAACTGAGCCGCAAAGCTCAAACCCCAACGCCCCAACTCCAGTCCCCGATGTAGAATTACTCCTAGCTTTTGCCCACGAAGTCCGTACACCTTTAACCACAATTCGGACGTTGACTCGGTTATTACTGAAACGGCCAGATTTACCTGAGACAGTCAAGAATCGGTTACAAATTATTGATCATGAATGTACCGAGCAAATTAACCGGATGGAGTTATTATTTAAAGCTGCCGAATTAGAAACTTGCGCCTCTCTGAAATCTGCCAATACTCAACTCACACCCATGTCCTTAGATCAGGTGTTGTTGCAGAGTGTACCCCGTTGGCAACAAGCAGCCCAGCGCCGGAATTTGACTTTAGATGTGGTTCTACCGCAGCATTTACCCACAGTGGTAAGTAACCCCAATATGCTGGATCAGGTTCTCACTGGTTTATTAGAGAATTTCACCCGCAGCTTACCCCCAGGTAGTCATATTCAAGTGCAGGTGATTCCCGCAGGGGATCAACTGAAGTTACAATTATCCCCCCAATACCATTGCCCAGGAACCAACCCACCCAGCGAAACTGTTACCCCACCAATTCGTAAAGCTCTGGGGCAATTGCTGATGTTTCAACCAGAAACAGGTACGATTAGTTTAAATATTGCCGCTACTAAACATTTATTTCAGGCAATTGGCGGTAAATTGATTGTCCGCCAACGCCAACATTATGGAGAAGTGTTAACTATTTTCTTACCGTTGGAAGTCAGCAGCAAGAAAAAAGCCATCGGTCATTAGAATTTCCCACACACTCCTCACTCCCCACACTTCCCACACTCCCCACTCCCCACTCCCTAACTTACTCTTGCCTCTAAAGCCTCTCGTGCGTGTTCTCGGTCGTCAAAGTGAATTTTTTCTGTGCCGAGAATTTGGTAATCTTCGTGACCTTTACCAGCAAGTAATACGCCATCACCTGGTTGTGCTTGTAAGATTGCTGTCCGAATAGCGGTAGCGCGATCGCATATTACTGTAGGTTTAACTGCCTCCGGGATTCCCGCTAAAACATCTTGTAAAATCCGTTCCGGGTCTTCAGTGCGAGGATTGTCTGAAGTTAGCACCGCCACATCAGCTAATTCTGCGGCGATTTTACCCATTTTCGGGCGCTTAGTGCGATCGCGATCGCCCCCACAGCCAAACACACAAATCAGCTTTCCGGGAATAAACGGCCGTGCAGCTTTCAGCAAATTCTCCAAACTATCAGGCGTGTGGGCATAATCCACAATCACACTAATTTCTTGTTCAGAACTAATTTGCACCCGTTCCATGCGTCCAGGAACCCCAGGAAACTCAGGTATAGCCCCAGCTACCAACTGTAAATCTAGTCCTAAGTGTAAAACCGCACCCACAGCCGCCAAAAGATTTTCTAAATTGTACTGACCAACCAAAGGAGAACGAAAAGCCACATCTCCCTTGGGTGTATGTAACATCCCGCTTACACCATTCGGCTCGTAACTTAAATCACTCATCCATAAATCAGCACTATGATTATTAACGCTGTAACTCCAAACCTGCTCAGAACTTAAACCAGCAATTAAACGCTGACCATATTCATCATCAGCATTAATTATTGCCCTACCCTTGAGATAATCAGGACTAAACAACAAAGCTTTAGCAGCAAAATAATCCTCCATATCGGTGTGATAGTCCAAATGGTCTTGAGTGAGATTAGTAAACACTCCCACCTCAAACTCACAGCCCAAAACCCGACCTTGTGCCAAAGCATGGGAACTGACTTCCATCGCCCCAAACTCACAACCAGCATTCACAGCCTCAGCTAACTGCTGCTGTAATTCCACAGCAAAGGGCGTAGTGTGGACAGCAGTTTGGGCAAAACCAGGCCAACGAGTGTACAGAGTTCCCATCAAAGCCGTAGATAGATGAGCTTTAGTGAGCAGAAATTCAATTAAATGAGTAGTCGTAGTTTTACCATTAGTACCCGTAACACCCACCAGTTTGAGTTTTTGTCCGGGATAACCGTAAAAAGTAGCCGCTAATTGGGCGCAGGCTTGAGTCATATCCGCCGCACTTACCACCACAGCCTCATCAGAGGGCGGATTATTCTGTAATGCTTGGGGAGAAACAACCGCCGCTACAGCGCCCGATGCGATCGCACTTAGCCAAAACTCACCCCCATCTACACGCGTTCCCGGCATACCAATAAACAAATCACCCACACCGCAAGCATGGGAATTAGTCTTCAAACCCTGAATTTTTACATCAGGTACAGCCGCATAATCAATACCATCCACAGCCGCCAGTAAATCACGCAATTTCATTTAGTGAACCTCATCACACAGAACTCTTGCGCTTATTCTGCATTATTTTTTCCTAAATAGATAAATACTTACCCAACATTTGCGTTAATTGCTGCACACTAGCACGAGGAGAAGGACGGGGCAAACGCTCCTCTGCACCCTCTGTGCCTCCGTGGTTGGATAAACAAAGCACCGGCACCTCATACTGATAAGCCAAAAACCAATCCTCACGAGTGGTAATATCCCGAACTTCCAACTCAAAACTGAGATTTTCCACCTGTTCTAACTTTTCCTGTAAACCCTCACACAAATGACATCCGGGCTTGCTGTATAAAATTAATTGCATTTCTCAATTCACATTTTTAATTGACTGTAAGATGTTCACCAAATTTTGCAGAAACAGGTATTTTGCTAGACTCAATTGACCAATTAAGTGCTTTTGATAGGATCAAGGTATCATTATCATTACATAGGTCTTATTGATAAGACCTGACCTATATCTTTTACCATAAATCGCTACATTCTTTACACTGTCTTGTTTTTGGCTCCGCCAGCTATTATATACCATTCTAAATTTGACAATCGGATGGGGTGCGATCGCATCTCGTTGAAAGTTCCGTCGGGGGTAAGTTACTGAGGGTTTGGAAATATTTCTAGACACTTTCATTCTGCAAATCCCAAACTTTAGCAATGGCTTTAAGTTCCTTAATAATGATTTCAGTTTGCTGCAAAATATCTTCTGCGTTTTTAGGATTTTTGCGAAAGCCTGCGTGTAGTACATCATTACGCAGATTAGCCAAGTTTAATTCGCCACCCCAAAGTCTGTTTAATTGTTTTTTCTTTTGCTTTGGAATACTAGACCATTGTTCTAGATATCGAGATTCCTTAATTGTGTTACCATCCTTATCCTTGATTTTGCCTCCTGTTAATAATAGTTCCATGTCATCTCGACATAGTTTATCTAATGGGTCTAGTTGAAAGTGATGACATAGCAATGAAGGTAGCCATTCCCGCGCCATAGATAAGGCTTGAACAATTTGTCCTTTGGCTGCATACCACTCTACGATTTTTAGTTGTCGCAATAAAGATGATTGTGGGTAATTGCGATAATCTGTTGGATTAATCAAGCCAAAATTACCATAATCTTTTTCTACACGCTTCAGCAAAGCTGCAAATGGTGGTACAGTTTGAGAAACTGTTGGTGCTGCTGCTGCAATACGTTCAGGTAATATTGCTGCTTCTTGAATCACATCCATTGGACGTAATAGCTGTAAACCTTGTGCAATTCCTTCTATGCTGGCGGCTAAATTTTGTCCTGTCGAGTCACTATGATAAAGTAAGCTTGCTAATGCTTGTCCATTTCCTGTTTTGGTGAACTGATCAGTAGCAGTTGTCCACTCCAATAAGCTGACTATAGGTAAAAGGTCAAAGATGGGGGTTTTATTATCATTAGTTTTGGCATCAAATGCGCCATATATTAAACCTTCAATCTGCACTTGACGGACAACACGTAAATAACTGACAGCAATTAATGCTAAAACAGGTAAAGAACGAAAGCCGTTTGTGATGTCAAATAGTACCCTATCACCCTCTTCCAAACAGTCTGTTAACATTTCAAATAGTTTCCAGATATCTGATGTACTGTGTCCTTCAGGGACATTTATTATGGGTTGTAAATCAACTTTATTGGAAAGCTTCTTTTTTAGTGTTTCCCAACTAGATTCAGTCTCATTATCTGGAACTCCTGTAGCTGCTGTATTTGTTAACAAGACATAAAGAGTCTCAGGCTTGTAAAATTCTACTAAAGCTTCTTGAATGAATTTAGTTTTATATTCGCCAGAAGCAATTGGATTGAGGTAAGTAGTTTCTTGATAACCTCTTTTATTAAAACCTAGAAATGAGATTGCTTTCATAATATTTAATCCTTGAACATTTACAGTTTTACAGATGTTTCACCCATTCCCAAACGAGTCTTCATACCCGTACCAGAAAACCGCGCATATTGGACTAATAAATTAGCCACATTTGCCAATAAAGGATCAGCACGGCTTAAAACTTGTAAGGTTATATCGCCAATAAATCCATTCGCAAAATTTTTATGTAATTGATAACTGCGCGTTTGAATTTTGTGATTTTTCAGTACAACAGCGTTACCAAGATAAGCAATTAATTCATCACTTCCTAAATAAACAGGTGCGAAATTATTCCAACGTTCTAACCAACTGCGGAACATTAGTGTAGGTAGCGGTAGAGGTAAATTTACTCCACCTTGAGCAAAGGCTGTAGGCGTAATAAACTGCAAATCAAAACGCCTCACTGGTTCTGGCTCATTTCCTACTAAATTTGTATATAATTCCTCATAGCTGGTAATTTCATCTTCACGATTAATGATATTAAACTTTGCACCGAGAAATTCTAAAGAATTGCCAAGATTTAAATGAGAAATTGCTTTTGCTGAAACTTCATTTAATCCACACAAACTTAGTTGATAAAATTCCTCTGAATGGAAGGTGACAAAATCTCTGGAAGTAGAAGAATAACCGATGATTCCTGAGTAAGAAACAGAGGGTATAGTGTCGCTTCCCATTTCTAAACCTAGCTGATAATGCAGTTGCTTTACCAGTTCCAACCCATAGGAACGGGGTAGAACTGTTGATGTAGATACACTTAATTTCCAAGTAGAGTGAATTAGCATAAGTTTTATAAAGCTCTGAATTTCACCCATCCAGGAACAAATTTAATTTCGCCATTGCTATTCATCACTGTGCGCCGAGATTTGGGAGCTTCAAAATCAGGCGCTGGAAGACCGCAAATATCCCGGATTTCTGCTCTCATTTCGTCGCCAAAACATAACCCAACTGTGGTTCCTGTCATTCCACTACCCCAACCTAGCCTTAGTGTATGGGGACATTTTTCTGCTTCGTATAAATCGCGGATATGATTAAAATCTAAGTTCTTGCCAGATGCTCTAGGGTTATTTTCTATTGCGTTCCAATAATCATGCTCATAGTCCCATTGTTCTTGAGCAAAATCTTCACATATTTGCAATAGTTCATTAAGGTTATTAAATGGTAATTTCATTCCTTGTTTATGCTCGAACCATGACAGCATTTCTGTATCTAAGGTAAGGGTAAATTCTGTCTTGACGTTCCGCACCATCTCAGCATAGATAGAGGCTTTATATTTGGCTAAATAATCAGGAAATCTGCTGGAAACTATGACTTCAGCCACAACAGAAAAATTTACGGGAATTGGTTTCCCTGTTTTGCTGGGAACTTTGGTTTCAATTATCGATTCAGAGTCGCTGACTTTCAAACAACGTAAAAAATCTGTATTCTGACTGCTACCAGATAATGTTTTACTTTGATAGTTGAGAGTATAGTTAGAGAATAAATTCTCCATAAATAGCTTATCATCAGCAAATTTTTGTTTATGCTTATTTCTCAATTCTCCTAAACTCTCTTTGAGTCTGTCTTCAATTTTACTGCTGCTATATTCTGGAGGTACTTGATAACGGTCAGGATATTTGAGTAAATGATAGGCTATGGCCGTCCTGATTGCACCTTTAATTGAGGAACCAGGGATAAATAAATGTCCCATACCATTGCGAATCATCGGACGTAAATCTGTAATTCTTTCTTGGGTGAAATTTTGGTTAATTGCATCTTTGGGAAAAATGAGATTTTCATCTGTGTCTTTTGCATTCCACCATTCATCGCCAAAGGCTTGTTTTAAAAGTCTGGTGATGTCTTGACGTTCTTCAATTGCTTGAATATAGTCGTTGAAAAAACTTCCTCCCTTTTTTAATAATCCTTTAGCTAAGGCTTCTTGATTAGGAAGATAAACTTTTTTGGCTGTCTGTACATATTCAAAAGGATTTAATCTAGATACCGATGAGCCAATATGTAAAAGCGGACTGGTTAACTGTATGCGTTTTGATTCGTAAAAGTCAGGTTTTTTAAGTGCAGATTCAGGCGCAACAACCATGATTTTATTTTTCCTGTACTTTAATTGGTAAACTTAAGCTGATACCACTCCGGTAAATACTGTGTTTTGTAAATTCTTTTGGTTTGACATCTACCAGTTTTCCTTGTGGTAGTGTGGAAAAAACAGAACCTTCACTAAACATTCTTACCATTTGGCGACGTAATTGACTTTCTGCTATCCAACCACCCCTTTCTTGAATTTCGTAACTGGAATTTTTGAGCAAATCTGATGTTATGTCATCATCCCAAAATAAACTTATGAGGGTGTGGTGATTTCCCGATTGAAAATTAACTACTTTATCCCAATTTTCTGGTAATTTTAACCAGCTAACTTTAAATCTTCCTGCGCCATTAGAACGTTCTCCGCCAATTCCTTCTTCTCCTAAAAGATGTAATGCAGCTTGGAGTTTATCGGCTAATTTTTCACCTTCTGGAGAGAGTTCTAAGAGAAAGTATAAACCTGCGGGGTTTTTGTCCCAATCAAATTGAACAAAGCCTGTATGATAAATGTTTGTCGCTCTGGTATTTCTATCTATGGCTATTTTGGGGAGTTGTTGAATTTTGCAAGCTTTGCTGTAGTTAAAGGTTTCTGCTTTTGCTAGTTTTTCTTGGGTTTTATCGGGTGTGTGATTTTTTAATTCCAGAGCATCATCTGTGGTGAATCCTGTTCCCTGATACCATCTTTTCCAAATTTCTAAGGGTAAATAGTTGAGTTTTTTGTATGCTTTGAAAAATGCTAAATCATCATCTGGGTAGTTGATGGGAAATTTCAGGGGACGGGGAAGATAGTAAATTGTATTTTCCCCCACTTGTCGATAGATAAATGTAGAACTGATGCGAAAGGGGGGTATGAGTTGAGGTTGTTTATCTGTGGGAAATAGCTGTAATAATTCTTCTACGGCTTCTTTCCCAAACAACCGCGCATAGATACTTACCCAGGCGCTAAATAAACTATCGGAACAGATGCGATCGCCTGTTGTTTCTAAACCAATTCCCACTTCCCCAAAGTGAGCTAGATTCCGTTCAAAATCCAGTTTTACTAATTTCCAGACACTCATGATTCATTTCCCGGTAATAGTCGCTGTTCGATATACTCGCGTAAGGTTCTGAAGTTATCTAACAGTGCTTGAGTGTTGGGAATGGTGTCTAAAGTTTGTAAAGCTAATGATTCTTGGGTTGCGTTGGCGATTTGGCGATATTGTTCTAAGCTGCGATAGTTAAACAGAAAGTTCTCAAATTTGACCTTTCCGTAACCTCTGGAGCCATGTCCACCCAGTGCGTCATCTTCGAGAAACGCCAGTGCGATCGCTATATTTTGCAAATCTTCAACCGCTTGTTCTGAATTTTCGACAGTATAAACCAACTCAAAATTGAATTTTGATTCTGCTGGTACACGTTCTAACTGTCTGGGGTTCGCTGCTGCTGTTACTCTGTCAATACCATTTTCAAATTTCCACTCAGTCATATATAAACCAGTGTCAACTTTTTTCAACTTCTCTGCTGAATCTGGTGATAGGTGACAATCACGAATAATCAAGCGACTTGGCGCATTACGTCCGCGATTAATTTTGACGCAGTTTTGACCGTTGATTGTCCGTGTAGGATTTTTATCAGAAAATAATCCTTCCTTTGTAGCAATATCAATGGGAAGCCAAAAGCCAGAACCACCAGTTGAGCCAAATAAGCGACTAATTTGACAGGTTTTCGCACCTTCATAATTAATAAATTGTCCAGCTTCAACTTCGCTAAAACCATCTACTAAATCATCACTTTCATAGCGCCATGTCCCACTTCCCCCGGTGCGATTTAGAGGCTTCTTTAATAACCTTTCTAATGTGGCGCGGAGTTTACCTTTGATGGATGAACCAGGGAGATAAGGATACTTGGTTAAAGGGTCACGAATTACAGGTTTATCTAGTCCACCTATATCTAAATTTTCGCCACCACCACCAATATGCAATCCTGTTTTGGCGGTGAGTTGACAAGTGAGAGTCAGTTTACCAACTAGGGGTGTTTGTTCGTATGATACTGGCATAATTATTTTCCACCTTCAGCTTTGTGATAAGCAATAATTGATTCAATCAATTGCACTAACCGTTCAAAATCTTCTGTACTATGAACCTTATCTATAGCCACAGACATCACATCACCTAATGGTTTTGCGGCTCTTTGTCTCGCAGCAGCATAAGCAAGTTTAGGTTTCAGCAGCACTACTTCTGTTTCAATTGCCGAAAATTCACCTTTTTCGGTTAAGTCGGCTTTTAAGCGATTGATAGCATCTAAAAATTTGCGAATTTGGTTAGTTTCTAATCTTTGTTGTTTGAGATAAGGGCCAAATACGGCAGCATGGTTAACTAATTCACGAATAGGATATGCTTGTAAGCCTTTCAAACCTTCGATTTCTTTAGTAATTTCCTGGACAATATTGCTGCTGGGAATCATATTGGCTGGCGGATTTGATGGTTTACTTTTTACTGGTAAAGAATTGGGTTTTGGTTTAATTGCTTCTGACATATAACTATCCCCGATTTAATAATTCAATCCAAGTGGCGATCGCGCGAAAATAAGGCGCGTTATATGGATTTTTGAGAGAAGTCCGAAAATCGGTATCTTCTAGGAACTTTTTGGGTAATCTTGTTAGAGTGTAAGCTATCTTTGGTAAATGCAAATAATAACGAGTTCCTAAAGCCTCCTGTGATTTTTTATCTTCTTTAAACTTTTCTAAAGCCTGCTCTTGAATTTCTGCGGTGATCAGCAGGTTACGAACAAAATTACGGGAATAATTCACCCCAATATCTTGCTGTTCTAATCTCTTAACAAAGGGGTAAACACCGAATAGAATTGGTATTTTTTCGGAATCAAGATATTTTTTGACATCATCATCAAGATGCTTAAAATTCTGTGTTCCTTCCCATTCATCCCATTTGAAAACTTCACCAAATAACCCTAAGCTGTCTCTACCATTGTCTTTAGCTGCTTCTTCAGCTTTTCCTGACGATTTTGCAGCTTGATATAAGGGAAATTTAATATCATCAATGCTGATTCCACCTGAAAGGGTAATATGTTCATTATTACCTGTATATGTACGAAATGCTCGATAAATTTCAAAGGCAAATTCTACAATTTCACTCCATGCACCACTGATAAATAAATCATCACCACCAGCGTATATAAATAGTATATTTAATCCCTGTTGATCTGGCTTGACTGGTTTAATTGTATCAGGAATTTTCAGGTTTATATATGCTGCCAAAGTGTTGAGGTAAACTTTAAAGAAATAACTCATTTGGCGAGATAATCCAGCTAGTCTGGATAAAGTTTGTTTTTCACCTAAACCTTTAGCAAATATTTGTCCTAATCGGTCTACATCCATTCGTAAATAACCAACTCTGTTCGCACCTTTAGCTTTTCTCGCCATTTCACCAGCACGTATAAAGCCTTTTGCTTCATCTGGGTTATCAGGCTCTTCTTCACCCTCTTTTCCATAATTACCTAATAACAAGGGATAAACATTTTTAAAATGTTTAACTTGATAATGTTCTAACTGCCAATCGTTGACTAACAAAACTATATCAGAATCATGATCTATTTGTTTCCAATTTTTGAACAAATGATAATGAATTTCTCCAGATGTAAGTTTAAATGGGAGTGTATGTAAAGCATTTTTCACACTTTCATTTGTTGAGCGCACAATTGCTGTTACTTCCAACAATTGACTTCCTAAATCAAACATACTTCGACAATTTACACAGGCTAAAACTGAATCAGCTTCCTGGGAGTTAAGAGGTTTTAAATTTTCTAGATCATCACGATGACAGACGCGACAAGGTTCATGGCTATAACGTGGAGTGATAAATTTACTAATTTCATTTTCAGCAAATTTACGAGATTTATGTACAGCTAATTTTTTTGTTGCATTTGACCAATGTTCAGCAAATTTATCTTTAAGTTCGGTAACGGGAAATTCTAAACAATCTAAAGCCAGAAATACTTTACCTTCAAATTCTTTTAACAGACATTTGTTAAACTGCTGGCGGATTTTTTGGACAATATTTTTATTTTCTGCGGTTCCAGATGCCAAAATATACAAGTTACCACCACCTGCATAAATTATATTTGTCCTGGGTAAACTAAGTTGTTCTAATAATTGCTGTACAACTTCTTCTGTAACTAATTCTAAATAAAAACTTCTCGCCCTTAATGACTTCAGCGCCCCTTCTGAGGAAATGCTATATATGAATTTTTGAATCCCAGATAAATCACCTGCAATTAAACTAATTTTAGTAGGATTATTCAATAAAGCCACGGCAACGGCTGCTGTGGTTCTGGCTATGTCTACTAAAGCTACATCTGCTTCACCGAAACTCAGACATGAGCCAAATTTTTCTAATATCAGCATCAATAAAGAGAGGTTTTCCCAGTTATCTTTGAGATATTTGGAAAGTGTGTTATTAATCTCTGCTTTGAAGGCTTGCTGTTGTTCTGAACTAGGTTCGGAATTTAAGGGATAAGGAATATCAGGATATTCTTTATGGTCATTGTCAATCACTTTGAGTGGATGATAATGTTTTGTGGGTTGTTTCTGAGGTTCATCAGAAAAGTTTATGCTGTCAAATACTAAGCTTAATATTCCAATTTTTGTCTCTGGTTCCCAACCTAAAAGCACTTTCGCATCATCAACTGCTTTTTGTTCTTTCTCTTCCAGAGATTCAAACTCAAAAAATAACTGAACCTGATTATCAGCCCATTTAGCCAAAGCTGCGATCGCCTGTTGAATAACCTGTAATGCAACCTTTTCAGAATTTGTCACCATAAAAAACTTTCCATTACCGAAACTGCACAATCTATTTGAACTGGAATCCTCAGCGATCGCCCTTTTTCCTTACTCCCTCTTACACAACCACACCAACAACTGCGCCAAGGACTGAACCATTGTCTATCAATCAATTAAGTCTCCCAGCTTATACGAAGGATTGTGTGTGATACAAATCACATACTTACTTAATTTCGGATCAAAAAAACCAATAGCACCGTAAATATGAGCTAATTTATGAGCTAAAACAAATGCTACAGGTATAGAAATCGGCCCGTTAATCTTAAGTAGTTGTCCTCCTGTCAATTTTCCCGATGTTGTCATTTCCTCCAGTCGCGCCACCGCATCCTTCACAATTTGGTCATTTTGGGCAGGATCGCCAAAACCGACGCGTAAAATATCGTCTTTGAACTCGATTTTGTAGGTAGTCATTGCTTCCTATTGCTCAATTCATAGCTACATCATACACGGCATTAGAAGATGCTACTTCCAAACTGTTTTATGCTGGTGTTATACCTAAATATACTTAACTAGTGTTCGAGCAAATTTTTATAGATACTCCCCAATTAGAAGTGCTGCAATGGTTAGCGCGCGGTTCTCTATTTCTTACTCTCGCATACAGCACTTCCGGCAGCTATGAGGTACATCCCCAAAGCTGAAAGCTATGATAGAAGAGGGACAAGGAGAAAACTGTATTGCATAATAGCCGGAAGCGCTGTATTGTTAAGTTTGAGCCAATTGAATGTATAATTTATAGTAGAAATTTCAACTCAGCGATATTATATATTGCGCCGATATAACTTTATATCTGAATGGGTGTAAGGCAATGATTTCTCAAGATTATGACTCAATTCATGCTGTAGATGAACTATTAAGAAAAATTAGAATAAAAGAAACCCAATTAAAACTGGCGGAAGCATCTAATATGGTTCATACATCGGCAGGATTAAAAAATCAAATATTAGAATTACAGCAACAATTATCAGCAGCAGAAGACCCAGAAATTCAGTCATTAATGAGTTTATTAGACGAATGAACTCAAATAATCTCCTAGAACAAAAACTGAACCATTGGGATAATGTAATTTTTCAGCGTCCCCATGACCATAAAGTCTATATACAGAGGGTATGGTTTATTTCCATCTAGCAAATATCAATGCTTCTATTGGTAAATTTGATATGGCTGAAAAACTCGAACCGCGTTTAACACCATATTGGTGGCAACGGGGACTATCTTATTAGTATTATAGTAGATTTGCGGAAGGAGCAAAACAATTTGAGGTGGATTTAGTACGGGAGGATATTAATCAAGCTGTTAGCGCCAAGATTGATGATTATATGTGGTATTTAGATATCGTACACCAGAAGTTGCGATGAGGACTGCTATAGAAACCATGTATGATTTTTAGCTCTATCTAACCCGATTATTCACCAGAATGAATCATCTCTAGGAAACGGAAAAATATCATACGGACTACTGAAATCATGGACGAATTGAACTCATCTGTAGGAATTGAGTATACCCGGCTAAGAGATTTACTGGCAAAAAGTCAGTGGAAGGAAGCCGACAAGGAAACAGAACGGCTAATATTAATAGTGGCGAACCGGGAAGAAGGTCTCTTAGATACAAAAAGTATTTATAACTTTCCCAGTCAAGACCTCCGCACTATTGACCAATTGTGGGTCAAGTATAGCAGTGGACGCTTTGGGTTTACTGTCCAAAAGCAAATTTACCTCAACTGTGGAGCAAAGTTGGATGGTAACCATCCAGGTGACGCAGAGAAAAAGTTTGGTCAACAGGTCGGATGGTTAAGTGGGGCATCTTCGTGGAAAAACTATGATAGATTCAACTTTGATATCTCAGCCCCCCAAGGTCATCTCCCGGTAAAGGTGGTATGGGCGGAGAATTTTGATCCATTTCGCGGACTATATTCTTCCTTTCCCAGTTTTACACACTATATTATTCTCTCTCGTGCAGACTTGTAACTTGTGCGTTCAGCTTTGGGATGTCAACTTTAATTGGCGTTGCTGAGTAGAAATATAAATTTTGTAATACGACGCAGAGCCACTGCGGTCTTGGGGGTCTTCCTCATGAACAAGTGGCTTGTGCAGAGTCGCAGAGAGTAAGAGTTGAGAAAAGTTGAATTTGAAATTTCATCTTCAAATTTAGTCACGCTCTTTAATTAACCCTAATTGGGAAGATGAGTCAGACAACGATTTTCTTATTTGCGATCGCCCCACCCCCCGATTATATTATTTTATTAAGTATTTATATTAACAAATGTAAAAACCCCACTCATAATTTAGCAGGGCTTAATCAACTATGGTTGTGAAAATTTACAGTTTTTACCCTTGAAAAAGATTCATGATTACAATCACACTCACACTCATTAAGAGAATTAAACCACCCATAATCATAGATTGACCCAATTGATTAGGCAGATTTGAATTATTCATTTTTAGTAAAATCCTTCACTTTCTTATGATTTCCTTAACTTATCATTAACCGCATAAATATACATAGAAGCGCGATAAAAATTAAAGTCTTGTAAAGTTTCTTAGTAAAAAAAATAAAAATGTACATGAGTGCTAAGGTCTGGCTGTAGCCATTGTATAATTACGGTTGACACTCTCATAAATCAGTGTAATCTGTACCTCTGCGGTTGGTTTTTTCTGGAATTATGCGTAAGTCCTGATGTTCAATATGATCAAGAAAGATCAACTGACACCTGAGAAATATGATTAAAATCCTCCATCTCTCCGACATCCATATAGGAAGCGGTTTTTCCCACGGACGCATGAATCCAGAAACAGGACTAAATACACGCTTAGAGGATTTTGTCAAGACCTTATCCCGATGTATCGACCGTGCGTTAGCAGAACCAGTGGATTTGGTGTTATTTGGCGGTGATGCGTTCCCAGATGCTACCCCACCACCTTATGTGCAGGAAGCCTTTGCAAGTCAATTTCGCCGCCTCGTGGATGCAGATATCCCTACAGTGCTGTTAGTGGGGAACCACGACCAACATTCCCAGGGAACGGGAGGCGCAAGTTTAAATATTTACCGCACTTTGGGAGTTCCGGGTTTTGTTGTGGGTGATACTTTAACCACTCACCATGTCCCCACCCGTAATGGCAAAATTCAAGTAATTACCCTCCCTTGGCTGACTCGTTCGACTTTAATGACTCGCCAAGAAACCAAAAATGCATCTTTGGCGGAAGTTAATGAACTGTTAACGGAACGCCTCCAAGTAGTTTTAGAGGGAGAAATTCGCCGTCTTGATGCTGAGGTTCCTACTGTGCTTTTGGCTCATTTAATGGCTGATAATGCAACTTTAGGCGCTGAACGCTTTTTAGCCGTGGGTAAGGGTTTTACTTTACCTTTATCTTTGCTGACACGACCTTGTTTTGATTATGTGGCATTAGGTCACGTTCACCGTCACCAGAATTTAAATAAATCCAATAACCCGCCGGTGATTTATCCTGGAAGTATTGAACGGGTAGATTTTAGTGAAGAAAAAGAAGATAAAGGCTATGTAATCGTAGAATTGGAGCGCGGAAAGGTTAATTGGGAATTTTGTCCTTTAGTGGTTCGCAGTTTCCGCACTATTCAGGTGGATATATCGAAAGCTGATGATCCTCAAGGTGCTTTAATGAAGGCGATCGCTAAACATAATATAGAAGATGCGGTAGTGCGGTTAATTTATCAACTGCGTTCTGAACAAATGGATGTTATTGATAACGCCGCTATCCATACAGCTTTAACTCCAGCCCACAACTACACAATTCAAGCAGAATTAGTGAGCCAGTTAGCTAGACCAAGAATCCCGGAATTGACCGCCAGTAGCAGTATTGACCCCCGTTTAGCTTTGCAAACTTATCTCAATAATCGTGAAGATTTAAAAGATATCGCTGCATCTATGTTAGAAGCCGCAGAAAAGTTACTGGCTGATGATGTGGATGTTTCCTGGGAAGAGGCTATCGTGAATTAGTATTTTTGCAGTTGCGGAATTTCAACTAGGACTTACGCAAAAATTGCTGAAAAGCTTAATTTAACGTGAGTTCGACGGAACTAAAAAATGGCAGGAGGTAGAGCAGGCAAATCT
>NZ_CAWUOL010000083.1:0-23677 GCF_963923915.1 Nodularia chucula CCY0103
TCTCCTCTTAACATTGCTTTATACATTTAGGTTTTGCCTCGCCCACCTACTTATTCTCCTTGTGTCAAACCTTCTAAATAATACACGCCGGCGGTATTGGTGACAGAAAAACGGCGTTGGCTGGTATCTTCTGTAGATACAGCTTCTACTCTAGCTCCTGCTAAGGCATTACCTTCAGCATTTGTGACTACACCAGAAAAACTGTAAGACTGAATTAAGGGTATGATAACAGAGGTATAACTACCAGCAACTACATTGACTGCAAAGGCACTAGTTTCAGCTCGCCAATCCAGAGGTAAACCAGCAGGATCAATGTCTATGCGATATTTTCCAGGGGTAAGGCGTAATTTAGTGCGATCGCTCCCCACTTCTGGGCGTAAACTGTTAGTAGGACGGTTATTAACTGACACCATCGCCCCTTCTGGATCTACATAGTATTCTTCCCCAGAGTCCCATTTACCATTGTTATTTTTATCTAGAAATGTTGTAATTAATAATCCCCCTTGGGTACGGAAGTAATTAGAACGGCGATCGCCCGGACTAACGCCCCCTTGAAAGTTTAAACTAGAAACTAAATCAATACTAAAACTTGATTGATTCGACGTGACCGATACCCTTTGATAACGTCCCCGCAATAACAAACCCGGTAACACAGTAGTTCCCACAGCAGCCACTAAACCGTTACCCACAGAACCCACACCATAACCTAACTGCGCTTCCCAGATATAGTTACCATCACTCGCTCTATCTTCCGAACGGTATCGCCAACCCAGAGTTAATAAATCATTATTGATATTTTGAGCGCGGGTTTCGTAATCTAACAACAACGAATGTCCCAAATTCAAAAACCTGCTGCGAGATAAATTATAACTAAGTTCCGAAAACGTACCAATTTCATTACCGCGCTGGCTAAACTCCCATGCGCCTAAACGTTGTCGTAAATTCCAGCGTAAGTTACTCTGAGTATCTAGACTAGCACGGGCGAAGGTAAAGAAATTTCTCCGACTATAATTAGCCTGAAAACCCGCAGATGTAGGGTTATTACTATCGGTCGTGGCAAATAAACTTAAACCACGTGCCACATTCCAGTTAATATTAAAACGATTAGAGAAGCGATCGCTACTAAATGTCGCTCTTAAATTTCTCGTGGGTTCATAGCGGATATTTGCAATTAAATCTAAATCTTCACCACCCAAAGCCGAAACCGCCACCTCTATAGGAAAATTACTAGGGCGATAAAATAACTCTGCTAACCCTTGCAGAGATTGATCATAGACACCACCCAGACCCAAAGTCAAATCTTCTGATACACCCCAACGTCCTGCGACACCACCGCGAAACTCAGAAAAATTACCCACTAAACTGGGATTTAACGCCGTGGAAGCTTCTCGACGCAAACCCCCAGAAACCAGCCAGGCTGAAGCACCAGCCGGAATTTGTCCCGGTACTGTAGAAAAGGTTGCATCACGTATTTCCGGTGTCGCTGTTAATCTCCCTTCCGGATAGATGAAAACTCGATAATTAGAAGTAAAAAATCGGTTATCGCTGGTAACATCTTCAAAGCGGTAAATTCCTGAAGAATCAACAAAAACTTCCCCCAAAACTCTAGTCCCAAAACCGGGAACTAATTGGACTAAACTTCCTGGTTCGGCTCTCCCTGTAATTGTCCTTCCTACCTGGGATGATTGCAACCTTTGACGGGGGTCTGAATTTCCCGGAGAAAAGTTTTCTGGTGGGGTAAAACCTTGGCGTTGAATATAAGTAAATCCCCAATAGTCATCAATTCTGGCACTTTCCCAAAAAGTGGGTTGTGAACCCAGAAATAAATCAGCTTTATCAGTTTGTCTGAGAAACTGCGCCTCGGAAATTTGCCATTGCTGTAAATTACCTAATTCTGGTTGACGTGTCCGCACAAACCAAGAACCATCAAAAACCGTACCATATGAATAGATGTACTTGACCCGACATTCAAGTTAGCTTTGTGATTACCTGAAACCTTTGCTATTTGTGCTAAAGTGGGAGTAGTAAAAACAGCATAATCTTGAACCACACCACTGAAGATAATATCAACACTTTGAGCTAGTGCAGAAGGGATAAATACTAAGCTACTGGTGAAGAGTAAAGATAGGGGAATTGCTAAGGGTTGAAACATTCAAATTACGATGATTACAAAATAGCAATCAACGAATATCATAGGGATGATAATATTACTGTATCCAGGCAATTCCTTTTATCAAATAACAGTAATTTCACTAAAAATATAAATTAAGGATAAAGCTGGGGACTGAGTATTGGGGACTGGGGACTGGGTATTGGGTATTGGAAACTAAAAATCTTTTTCTCCACACCTCCCACACTCCCCACACTCCCCACACTCCCCAAATCAATAGAGCTGCTCTAATTTGTGGAAGTCACGCTGTACTTCTAGGGAGAGTGCTTTATTGTTTGGGTCTGTTTTCAGGGCTTTTTTGAGATAAATTCTGGCTTTTAAGAGTTGCTTGTCGTTAATTAAAGCTCGTCCCCAAATTTGATAGGCTACTGCTTGCCATTGACGCACCTCTGGATCTGTGGGTAAACGTGCGGCTAAGGCTTCCACTAGGGCGATCGCCTGGGGGAATCTTCTTTCTTTTAAGAATCGTTGCAGTTGTTCGTAAGTCTTCCACTTCAACCGCCGTTCTATTTCCAAAATATTGGGTGGCTTGGGTATTGGCGGTTTTTCCACTGTGACAGTGGTTGCTGATGCTGTTGCGGAACCTGTGGATGTAGTACCATCATCTCTAATACTAGAGGAGTTCTTTGCTCCTGGGGTGATGTCCTCGGAAGGTACTACCGTTAAAAGGAATTTGTAAGCCTCTGTCAAGGCAATAAACTTATCTTTGGCTCTGATGTCATTTGGGTTGATATCAGGGTGATATTGCTGGGCTAGTCGTCTGTAAGACGCTTTGATGTCAGCAAAAGAGGCTCCTGACCTTAAACCCAATAAACGGTAGCAATCTCCAAGATCCATCTTGATCTATTATGTATATCTGCTTGCAGCTGGAAAGTTTTAACTATAAACACTCATCATATAATTTATAGTTCATATTTGACTGTTTTTGTGGAGTTTTAGTTTTTAGCGCAGTATTTAAGGTTAAAATCAGGCTATTTCCTGCCTTTTAAGCATCAATTTTTGGTGAGTGCAGGTTCATTTTGATGCCAAGAGACCCGGTTGATGAGACAATAAACATCAGAAATTGTACTTTTCTGGTTTCATGCCAGTCCAAAGGAATTTTAAAAGGAATTTTAACAAATGTGGAAAAAAATTGTATTCATTTTGCTTTTAGTGTTGAGCATTAGCTTGAGTAGTCCTGGTGTGGCTGCTGCGGCTGGATTCAAAAGTTTTGTAGACTCTTATGATGGTTATGAGTTTTTATACCCTAATGGTTGGTTACAAGTTAAGGTTGCCAATGGCCCTGATGTAGTTTTCCATGATTTGATTGAAGTATCAGAAAATGTTTCTGTAGTGATTAGCCCGGTTCCTGATCAGAAAAGTTTAGCGGAACTGGGAACACCGACAGAAGTGGGATATAAGTTAGGAAAAGCGGCTTTAGCTCCCCCTGATTCTGGTCGTTCGGCTGAGTTGGTTAATGCTTTTGAGCGGGAATCTCAGGGGAAAAAATACTACATTTTAGAATATCAGGTGACTTTGCCTAATCGGGAAGATAGACATAATTTAACTAGTGTGGCTGTTAGTCGTGGTAAGTTGTTCACTTTTAATGCGTCGATTCCCGAAAGACGTTGGCAGAGGGTTCAAGGTTTAATGGAAGATGTCGTAAATTCTTTCTCGGTGTATTAGGGATTTCCAGAAAATAAATTTCCCCATTTCATCAGAGCATATTTGTTCTTTATCCCCCCTGCTCCCTGCTCCCCACTCCCTACTTCCCAGCTATATCATGAAAATACCTGAATTTGTACTTGCTTCAGCTTCGCCAGCACGCCACCGATTGCTGCAAACTGTGGGAATTTCACCGATTGTTAAGCCTAGTGATTTTGATGAGTCGCAGGTGGAATTAGATGAACCTGCACAGTTGGTGCAAACTCTGGCAAAATGCAAGGCGGAAACTATCGCTCCACAGTTTGAATCGGCTTTGGTTATGGGTTGCGATTCGGTGTTGGCTGTGAATGGTAAGATTTATGGTAAGCCGGCTGATGCTGCGGAGGCGATCGCTCGTTGGCAATTAATGCAAGGTAAATTTGGCGACTTGTACACAGGCCATGTATTAATTGATTTGCGCCAAAACCAAACTTTGGTAAAGTGTCAGGTAACTAGGGTATATTTTGCCAAAATGAGCGATCGCACTATTCAAGCCTATGTCGCTACAGGAGAACCCCTGAAATGTGCTGGTGGTTTTGCACTAGAGGGTTTTGGTAGTTTATTTGTGGAAAAAATTTCTGGCTGTCACAGTAATGTGATTGGTCTGAGCTTACCCCTGCTGCGCCAGATGCTAGAAGATTTGGGTTATAACGTTAGCGATTTTTGGTAGAAATTATTTTTTTGCTATTGCGATCGCCAGCAGAAGGTAAACTGACATCAGATAGCATTTGCGAAAAAAAGATGTCATTAACTCCCACAACCTCCCTGCGAGAAAAACAACATCCCTTAATTCATCAATTGGCTGATTGTATTGAAGCCGTTTGGCATCAGCATTTAGAACTATCGCCATACAACCTACCATCAGAATTGGGGTATGTGGAAGGGAGACTGGAAGGAGAGAAACTGATTATTGAAAATCGTTGCTATCAAACGCCACAATTCCGGAAAATGCACTTGGAATTGGCAAAAGTGGGCAATATGCTCGATATATTGCATTGTGTGATGTTTCCCCATCCAGAATATGACTTACCCATGTTTGGTTGCGACTTAGTGGGGGGTAGAGGTCAAATTAGTGCGGCGATCGCTGACCTATCTCCGGTAAACTTAGAGCGTAAGCTACCAACATCATATAATACCGAACTCACAGCCCTGACAGAAGTGAACTTTTCCCAACCCCGTGAGTTACCAGAATGGGGTCATATATTCTCAGAATTTTGCCTTTTTGTCCGTCCCAGTTCCCCAGAAGAAGAAACAATGTTTCTTTCCCGCGTACAAGCATTCTTAGAGATACATTGTACCCAGGCGATCGCATCCAGTCCAGTTTCCCCAGCAAAAGCCCAAGAAATTCTCGCCGGACAAAGGAACTACTGTACGAAGCAGCAACAAAATGATAAAACCCGCAGAGTGCTAGAAAAAGCCTTTGGTGAAGAGTGGGCAGAAAATTACATGACCACAGTATTATTTGACCTACCAGAATAAAAAATACTTCCGGCTTGAGTGCTAAGTCAACAGTTATAGCAACCGCCAACGAGGTTAGGACATAAACGGATAAGAAAACCGAGACACCACAAGAGTCTGAACCCAGTCCCCAGTCCCCAGTCCCCAGTCCCCAGCTATATCTGTAAGTTCTGTTACGTTTTCCCCTAGCTGATGAATGTAGAATTTATTCAACTAAAGTTCAATGGAGTTAGACAACAGCAGCAAAGTCTGAGAGCAAAAATTCCCAATAGCAAATAGTAAGTAAACCAACATAGCAATTCATTGACCAAAAAGTTAAGGAAACTGTAATGTGAGGAATGCTCTCTTTGACATATATTTGTAGTTAGTAGTTAACTCATACCATTTCTTCATGATAGCTGGCGTGGGGTAGCCAGAAAAACGCCTAATTTGCTCATCACATCTATTTTACCCCGCGAATTAAGTGCAGTGTTTCATAGAGAAATGGGCAAACCCTAAATACTTAATTTTTCTGCAAATAAGCCTTTTGGAGACTGTTGATATAGCCTCTAAAAAACTTAATTGTAGTTAACTAAGTTTGAGAAAAAACTTGTGCAATTTTCCCAGCAAATACCCGTTTGCATGATTATTTTAGTAAATTTATACCAGGCTACCATCAGAAATTCTCTTTGAGTAATATAACTCTCAAGAATATACCAGGGAACAGGCTTAAAACTCTACAAAATCAATTAGACACCAAAAGGATTTTACCCTATCCCTACTCCCCAACTTTAAAGTGCATCTGCAAAGAGATTTTTAGTAATTAATCTTTGTGATCATCAGGATGCAAATTACCAAGTTTAATGCCAATTTGAAAAAAGCGTGCAATGCATACAAACATCATGAGATTAAATCTCCAGCCTCTTCATGACAAATCATGAATTAGGAAACAGTTTCACTAACCCTAATTCACCTGTTTATTTCCACAAACACAATTCAACCAACGGGCAACAACCATGTCAAGGGTGACTGAGAAGCCAAGCTCAGAAGAGCTGCTACTTGAGCCGGAACAACCTAAGATTTGGTGGGGTATTGCTGTAGCCCTGCCAATTGTCATAGCTGCTGGGCTACTAACTACAGCTAAAGTTGAACAACTGAAAAAAATAGGTATGCCAGTACCTGTAAAACCAGTAACTAATAATATTAGCGCCGTGGGGCGTTTGGAACCAAAAGGACAAGTTTTAAAACTCTCCGCCCCCACAGGTGGATTACAAGCCTCCTCACGAGTTCAGCAAGTATTTGTGAGTGAAGGTGAACGAGTTAAAAAAGGTCAAATGATTGCCATATTAGACAATCACGACACCCAACTAGCAATTGTAGAAGAAGCAAAAGCCAGACTACAGGAAACACGGGCTAATTTAGCACAAGTCAGATTAGGTTCCCCCAGAGACATTGAAGCTCAAACCGCAATTGTGGCTCGTTTGCAAGCCCAATTAAACGGAGAAAGGGACGCTCAACAGGCAACAATTACGCGCATAGCTGCTCAGTTGAGTGGAGAAAAACTGGCAATGCAAGCCACAGTTAATCGCCTAGAAGCTGAACTCACAGGACAACAAGACACTTTAAGAGCAACTATTTCCCGCATTCAAGCCGAACAAAGAAATGCTCAAGTTGATGTGGGACGTTATGAGATGTTGTACAGCGAAGGTGCAATTTCTCAACAAGAACGAGATAGGCGCAGACTCACCGCCGTAACTGCTAATCAGCAAGTTATTGAAAGCCAAGCTACCCTGCGACAAGCAGAAGCCACCTTACGACAACAACTGGCTGAGGCGAGGGCTAATCAGGTAAAAATCATCGCCACCTTGGAACAACAGTTAGTGGAAGCGAGAGTTAACCGAGATAAAACTATCACAGCTTTACAAAGTCAAATCAACGAAGAAGAAGCCAGACTCAAGAGGATTCAGGAATTTCGCCCCACGGATCTCCAAAGGGGAGAAGCTCAAGTTAATAATGCCTTAGCTAATCTTAAACGAGCCGAAGCAGAACTGAAATTAACTTACATTCAAGCCCCCATTAGTGGAGAAATTCTCACAGTTCATACAAAATCAGGGGAAGCTATCAACACAAATGGTATTGCTGAAATTGGAGAAACTAATGAAATGACTGTGGTTGCTGAAGTCCCAGAAGACAGAATTGGTCAAGTGAGTCTTGGTCAAATTGCTACTGTTAGCAGCGAAAATGGCGCATTTATGGAGGAATTAACCGGAACTGTTGTAGAAATTGGCCGGAAAATTGGTAAAAGAGATGTGCTGAGTACAGACCCAGTAGCAGATATAGATGCGAGAGTTGTGGAAGTGAGAATTGCTTTAACCCCAGAAGATAGTGAGCGTGTTTCTGGTTTCACTAATGCTAAGGTAATTACCCAGATTAATAAAGAACCAACTCTCATTGAGGATTAACAGTAATTGGTAGTAAAAATTTAACTCACACCACATTATTTTAGATTTTGGATGCTATTTTCCCATCCAAAATTTAACTTTTCATGTTTCACTTAGGCATTACCTATAGCAACGTCCAAGGAGGTTAGGACATAAACGGATAATAAAACTGAGACACCATTCAGGTCTTAACCCAGTCCCCAGTCCCCAGTCCCCAATATTATGGCTCATAAAATACCCCTGTCTTGGTTACAACTGACGAGAGATAAAACTCGCCTAGCAGTGGCTTTGGCAGGAATTGCCTTTGCCGATATTCTCATGTTTATGCAAATTGGTTTTCGGGATGCACTTTATTACAGTAATGTGCGTTTACATGGGAGCTTAAATGGCGATATTGTTGTCATTAATCAACAATCTAATGCTTTATTGGCAATGGAAACCTTTTCTCAAAGAAGGTTGTATAAAGCTTTAGAGTTACAAGCTGTGGAGTCAGTACATCCAATCTATTTAGATTATACAACTTGGCGGAATCCGGTTACAGGTCGCCCCCGGAGTATTTTAATTTTTGGGATGAATCCAGAATCCAATCTGTTTGATTTGCCTGGAGTGCAGCAGAATTTGGATAAGTTGAGATTACCTGATGTGGTTTTATTTGACCGTTCTTCTAGGGAAGAATATGGACCCATTGCTGCGGAGTTTGATCGCGGAAATTCTGTGACAGCAGAGGTACAAAGAAGACGGGTTAAGGTAGATGGACTATTTACTTTAGGGGCATCTTTTGGCGCTGATGGTAATTTAATTACCAGTGATGTAAATTTTTTAAGGATATTTACTAACCGTCAACGAGGGTTAATTGATATCGGTTTAATTAGATTAAAACGGGGGCAAAATGCTGATGTTATCGCTCAACAATTACGCAGTCATTTACCTGACGATGTGAATGTTTTAACCAAGGAACAGTTTATTGAATTTGAGCGCAATTACTGGGCGAGTAGTACCGCTATTGGCTTTATTTTCACTTTGGGAACAGTGATGGGTTTCATTGTGGGGACTGTAATTGTTTACCAAATTCTTTATACTGAGGTTTCAGATCATTTATCGGAGTATGCTACTTTGAAAGCCATAGGTTATACGCAGAGATACTTGTTAACAGTGATTCTGCAAGAGGCTTTGTTATTAGCTTGCTTAGGATATATTCCAGGGTGGATTATTGCTATGTTTATGTATTCTAGTGCTAGAGATGCTACACTTCTGCCTGTGTTTATGAGTTATGGGCGGGCAGTAACTGTGCTGATTTTAACCATAATTATGTGTTTTGTTTCCGGTGCGATCGCAGTTCGTAAATTACGCTCTGCCGATCCAGCAGATATCTTTTAAGCCGTATTGCTTTTCAATTACAAATTAAATCTAAATTGTCAATATTGCAGACAAAGTTTGATTTATAATTGATAAGTGATATCCATTATTTACAGGCACTACAGTTCACAGACAGAACTACTAATAACTAATCACACACGGGAATATGAGACAAAAACCTGTAATTGCTATAAAAAATCTCAACCATTACTATGGCAAAGGCGCACTTAAAAAGCAGATTTTATTTGATATTAACCTAGAAATTTATCCTGGGGAAATCGTGATTATGACTGGTCCATCAGGTTCAGGTAAGACAACTTTACTGAGTTTAATTGGTGGGTTGCGATCTGTACAAGAGGGCAGTTTACAGTTTTTAGGTGTAGAAATGTCTGGTGCTAATCAAAATAGATTAGTGCAAATTCGCCGCAATATTGGTTATATTTTTCAGGCGCACAATTTGTTGGGTTTTTTAAGTGCGACACAAAATGTACAAATGGCGGTGGAATTGAATGATCATGTCACTTCCCAGGAAGCAATTTCTAAATCCCAAGCGATGTTAGGGGCTGTTGGTTTACAGGATAGAGTCAGTTACTATCCAGACAGCCTTTCTGGTGGACAAAAACAAAGAATAGCGATCGCCCGCGCCTTGGTGAATAATCCTCCCTTAGTGTTAGCAGACGAACCAACAGCAGCTTTGGATAAACAATCAGGGCGCGATGTGGTGGAAATTATGCAAGGTTTAGCGAAAGAACAAGGAACAGCTATTTTACTTGTGACTCACGATAACCGGATTTTAGACATAGCTGATCGCGTTGTGGAAATGGAAGATGGTATCTTAGCACGTGATTCTCCTAGTGCCGTCGTGACTGAAAAACAATAACTTATACTCATAATCTCTAACTATATTACAGCACCCTGAAGTCAAAACTATTATTTAGGAGAAGGGGATCTTTTCATTGCGGAAGGCTTATCCTGTGCCGGGATATTTGCTTTACGGCTAGTGCGAAAAGTAACATTTACCCCTTCATTCGTTTGTTCTAGTACCAGTAGGGGCGTAGGTTTAGCCTTTTGATCCCAATGCATATAAATAATCCTGCCTTGAATTGTGGGTTGCCAATTATCTTCACCTTCCACGGGGCTAAGATAAGTTTCAATACAATCAATAATTTGGCTAATGGTGGCAGAAGTTGCTTGTGTCGGTAACTTAATTAACCGCATTTGCACCCGAAACAGCACCCGTTTAGCCACATTTGGACTCACACCAGTCTCATATTCCACATCAAAAACTTCATCAACCTGCCTACCACTACTAGCAATACCCACAATTCCGTGCTGCGCTTGATTGGGGCGGAGGGCTTGAGATATTTTATCTTTGACATGAACTTTAATTTGATTCAAAATCGCAAAGTGAAACACTTCTTCTGACATCCGCATTCGCAGATAATCTAGGTTGAAATCCCTTGAGTTAACTAAGTCGGGATTAGTTTCCATTTTCCGAATAGTTTCCAGCGCAAGTTTAAATTTCTTTTCTAATTCTCGCGCCCGTAATTTTTGAAATTTGATTTTTTTCTCTAATTGATCTATCTGCAATTTGCCATACAAAAACAAAGCAATGACCGTTAAGGCTAGTCCCCCAGTGGTTATAGCCATGATTGGTGGTAGTTGAGGGATATTAGCTAACACTGGTGGGGCAATGTTTGCTGTCTTGATGGTAGGAGATTGGGCAATAAACATGGAATTGGACATCATGGCATCATTGGTAAGTATAAACAAATGCTTTACTGATTATATTTAGGATTCCCAAATCTGGAATCTCATTTATCTATGCGGCGATTATTTTTGACAATTGACCTGTAACCGTGACAAAAAAAAGAATTGTCATAAAAATAGTATGTTAAAATTAAGCCTAGTATATACCCTCATCTAAAGTTCTCTGTGGGACACCGACCAACTCTTAAACAACTGTCTGGGGCTTCATTTAGCAATATTCGCTTAGTAGCTACAGATATGGATGGAACCCTGACTAAAAACGGCAAATTTTCGGCGACATTGCTACAAGCATTGGAAAATTTAGACGCTGCGGGGATGAAAGTGTTAATTGTCACTGGGCGTTCAGCTGGCTGGATGAGTGGAATTTGTCATTTAATGCCTGTTGTTGGTGCGATCGCAGAAAACGGCGGACTGTTTTACTCCTCTTTATATGAGGAACCAACGATTTTAACACCAATTTCGGAATTAGCATCCCATCGTCAGAATTTAAGTGTAGCTTTTACAGCATTAAAAACCAAATTTCCCCAAATTCAGGAGTCAGCAGACAATCGTTTTCGAGTCACAGATTGGACATTCGATGTGGGCGCTTTCAGTCTCAAGGAATTACAAATAATGGCTGATCTTTGCCAAGAAATGGGTTGGGGATTTACTTATAGTAATGTCCAGTGTCACATTAAACCCCAAGGGCAAGACAAAGCCGTGGGATTACTAACAGTGTTGCGAGAGTATTTACCTGAATTTTTACCAGCACAAGTAGTAACTGTTGGTGATAGTCCTAATGATGAAAGTTTATTTGATCCCGACCATTTTGATGTTTCGGTAGGTGTAGCCAATGTACTGAAATATGTAAATCAATTGCAACATCAACCTCAGTACATAACTAGAAATGCTGAAGGGGAAGGATTTTCTGAGTTATGTAGTTATATTTTGGGGAGGATGTAAATAATTAGCTAAAAGTCAAAAATCAAATGCTGGCTGTAAATTGAGTTGGCAATTATGTTATGTCCTCATGACCCTATCTGTCACCATACATTAGTTAACTGCCTCAGTGTGATTGCAATCATCGGTTTATCCTGAGAATAAACAGCTTTCGGTTGAATCTAAATAATTTGCTAGATTTAAGGTAATGAAGTCAAGCAAGTGGCATAATTGAGTAGAAATATTAATTTATCCGGATTTAAAGGTTAACGACTAGAACCAGAAATTCGCTTAAATGTACCGAAATTGACTGAAAATCCAGCAACAATATACATTGACAAGGGCAATTTATGAAGTTAGCATCCCCGATAGGCAATCACCACACCTTCAACTCTGTTCCATCCTCCCACCTGTAAATTAAGTCAGCGCCGTCGCTCTTAATATCGAGCAGAAAGCTAATATAGTGCTAAATGAATTTAGTAGCGCGGAGGAATTAAACCCTCAAAACGAATGAGAACAGACATCATAGGAATATGGCAAAGCTCAGTTTTTCTGAGGAGGAATGCCTGAATAGTTAGGCAATATCTGTGATGTTAATTATTGCTAAAATCTAAATCTATATCAAAAATTATTTATGTCAGTCCATGAAAGTAGTTTTGGAGACACCACAGATTTAATTATTGGTATTAGTCACCAGGAGGATTCCTCCTTGCAGAATAATTCTAATTCTGTAGGTAGTTTGGCCAGAAAAAAGGAAACTATTTCCACATTTCTAGCTCCCTTGACTAAAGACACTTTTAAACAAGTGGTTTCAGAAGTGGAGCAAAAATTACAGATTGTGCATCAAACCCTATCAATGTTGGATTCTCAGGGGTTTGAAACAATTCTGGAAGAAATGCTGCATTCTATTACCTTGAAAACAGGGGAGTTATTGGGTGCAGATCGGACAACAATATTTTTATTAGATGAAGAAAAGCAAGAACTTTGGTCAATTTTAGCCGAAGGGGAAGGAAAAGCTTCTTTAGAAATTCGCATTCCAGCAGATAAAGGGATTGCTGGGGAAGTGGCTACATTTAAGAAAGTTATCAATATTCCCTTTGATTTTTATCAAGATCCCCGTTCGACTTTTGCTCAGGCACAAGACAAGAGAACCGGGTATCGCACTTATACAATGTTAGCACTGCCACTGCTGAATGAAGAAGGCAAATTGGTGGCAGTGGTGCAATTACTCAATAAATTAAAGTCCTTTAACAATCCTAGTGATCCGATATCAGACCGGATTAATACTATTGGATTTAGCGAGGCTGATGAAAAATTATTCCAAGAATTTGCCCCTTCAATTCGTCTGATTTTAGAGTCGTCACGGTCATTTTATATAGCGACTCAAAAACAAAGGGCGTTGGCGGCGTTAATGAAAGCGATTAAGTCCCTGAGTCAAAGTAGCCTGGATTTAGAAGATACCCTGAAGCGGGTGATGGATGAGGCGAAGGAGCTAATGAATGCCGATCGCAGTACTCTGTGGTTAATAGATAGCGATCGCCAGGAATTATGGACAAAAATTACTCAAGATAACGGTTCGGATACAGAGTTGCGGATACCCATAGGGAAAGGCTTTGCCGGAATTGTAGCCGCATCTGGACAAAAGCTGAATATTCCCTTTGATCTATATGATCATCCTGACGCAGATACTGCTAAACAAATGGATCAGCAAAATGGCTACCGTACCTGTAGTTTACTGTGTATGCCAGTATTTAACGCCGATCAGGAATTGATTGGGGTGACTCAACTAGTTAATAAGAAGAAATCAGGAGATTTTCCGGCATATAACCCCGATAGCTGGCCTAAAGCTCCAGAATGCTTCCAAGCGAGTTTTGACCGCAACGATGAAGAGTTTATGGAAGCTTTTAATATTCAAGCTGGGGTAGCGTTGCAAAATGCCAAATTGTTTGCCACAGTCAAACAGCAAGAACAAACCCAACGGGATATTTTGCGTAGTCTTTCTAATGGCGTGATTTCTACAGATAAAGCCGGGGCGATTATTGCTGCCAATGAAAGTGCTAAACGCTTGTTAGGATTAGCAGCAGAAGACCGTTTAGAAGGTACATTAATTACTGAGGCGATCGCCATTAAAGAAGGTGACTTTAGTAAATGGTATCAGGAAGCGATACAAATCAAAGATTTCCAGATATCTCAGCAATATTATCCTGATCGGACACTTGTCAGTCATGGAATAGAACAGCATAGTATTAATTTGTCCATTAACACCATTGCTGATGCTAGCGATCACAAGCAAGTCCGGGGGGCGCTAGTGGTTATGGAAGATATCAGTGATGAAAAACGCCTCAAAAGTACCATGTACCGCTACATGACTCAGGAATTAGCGGAAGAATTACTCAAATTAGATGATGCTAAACTAGGGGGCGATCGCAAAGAAGTTACCATCTTATTTTCCGATATTCGCGGCTACACCACAATCACAGAAAACTTAGAAGCTGAAGAAGTGGTGAGTATGCTCAACGACTATTTTGAATCAATGGTAGAAGCCGTTTTTAAACATAAAGGCACTCTAGATAAATATATCGGTGATGCCATCATGGCCGTATTTGGTTCACCTCTACCCTTGGAAAACCACGCTTGGATGGCTGTGCAAACATCAGTAGAAATGCGCCATCGCTTACTGGAATTTAATGAACGTCGCCACGCTGGAAATAAACCCAGAATTAAAATTGGCATCGGCATCAACTCTGATACAGTCATCAGTGGTAATATCGGCTCTAGTAAACGGATGGAATTTACCGCAATTGGTGATGGTGTTAACCTTGGTTCCCGATTAGAAAGCATTAGTAAACAATACGGTTGTGACATTGTTCTCAGTGACAATACTTATAAACCCTGCCAAGAGCATATTTGGGCTAGAGAATTAGACTACATTCGCGTCAAAGGCAGAAATGAGCCAGTAGCTATTTACGAATTGGTGGGTTTACGTTCCGATCCCGTCAGTAGCGAAAAACTACAAGTAATTGAGCATTATCACAAAGGACGAGACTATTACCTCAATCGCCAGTTTACATACGCAAGAGCGGAATTTGCCAAAGTCTTAGCAGTAGATAACCAAGATAAAGCTGCTATGTTGCATCTTCTCCGTTGTCAGCACTGGTTACAATCACCCCCAACAGATTTTGAATGGGATCAAGGAGTTTGGACTTTTCAGGAAAAATAGTCCTGAGAGGATGTTTTAAAAGTTTTGGGCGAATATAATTCGCTACTACACAGGAAGACGCTTCGCGTCAAGTTTGTATAGCCGCGACTTCTAGTCGCCAGGGCTAGTAATAATCGATACTTTACAAACATCCTCTGAGACAACTGATGAGATTCATGGCTATTCCTATATGTCAACTTTCTATAAACATTCACCATAACTCTTTTACTCTTGAATTGATTCCACCTTTAGTTGAATAGTAAATTTCGCATACTAGTTTACTATATGGAGCAAAAGGTGAATCTTATCTTCAAGTTGTCACTTGAAAAAAAGAGTGAATATTGACATTGAACCAATCCCTGATTAGTCAGCATTATATCAATTTCACATTAACTGTATTCTTGTCCTTTGCTATGATATTTCCAGGAGAATGTCAGGACAAAATACCACCAAATATAGATGATAAAGAACTATCAATATTTTCTCAAAATATTAAAATTAACAAATTATCACCACCAATAACAGGAGATATACTTGTTACCCAAACACCAACTGCTGATTCAATTCAGCTTTTTCCTAACTGGAATGAAATAGATATTCCCGGAATACTCAATGCACCAGAAATTCCAGAATCTGAACTTACAGACACCAATGAAGAAACGACGGATACCCTCCTACCAAGACAAGCTCAAGAAGTAATTATTTTAAATGCTATTACTAATAGCGCTACTAGATACCCTGGGATTGTTCATCCCACAGACAACATAAAATTCTCATCTTTATTTAATCCCAACAATCATCAGAACTATACTGATTTATCGATCAAATTTGCTGCGGAAGAACCGATAATTCAGAGATTTAACTTTGCTAATTTTCCTAAACAAGAACAATTTTACTGGGTATTACCTGATAATCGGGTTGTGATTGAAACTCAGGGATGGCAGAGTCGAATATCTTATCAGGGTGAATCAACCGAGATTAAAAGGCGACAAACAGTCCGACTAACTCAAAGACTCTGGGGAAAGCAAGCAGTTTGGGCAATTCCCCAAAGTTTTGAACAACTCACAGGAGAAATTGATTTTACAAAAATTTATATCCAATCTATTGCCGCAGAAAGTATTAATCTTCAAGGAAATATTGCATCTCCTATTATTATCAATAGTCAATTTAATCAGGCAAAGTCAGATCTGAATATTTTTAGTTTACCGATTAATAATACTTTGAATTTATCTAATGCTTCAACTTATAGTTCCAGAGGGGGAGGCGCTTTATTTCAAAATTTAGATATAGAAAATTCACCCTTAATTTTACAAGCATTTCCTACTAATAACTTACAACCATTATTAGAAGATGGTCTATTTTTAGGTGCAAGAATTTCTCAAGAGAATTTAGAAGAATTAGGTATTTCTTGGGGAAACCCTTTAAATGGAGAAAATTCTGATTTTCAACCAGAAATTACATCTTTACCAGGAATCAAAGTTGGTCAGTTAGGCAAATTTGATAATGGGGATTTATTGAATATATTAGTCAATCCCTTTATTAGTGAACAGGAACGCCAGTTATATTACTTAAATTCTTTATATTGGGTTTCTTTAGGTCAAAGAGAACCCCAAGTTATTCGTAGTTCACAGCAAACAGAAAATTATAATTGGCATAAATTTGACTTTAGCCGTCCTCATAATCAGACTTTATTACAATACGATGCCGCAGAAACCAAGGGAACTTATACTAATATTTTTAGCAATCCTGGTATTTCCTTATCTTTATCCAACAATCAAAGGGAAGTAGATAAATTACAAACCGCTAATTCCACTATCGGAATGTTAATGGGAGGATTGTTTAAATTAATTAATCCTCAGAAGTTATCACAAAGTTTAACAGAAGCCAAAGCACGATTAGAGCGACAAGAGAATTTTGCACCTCTCAACTCCAAAGCCACCTCAGAAGAGAGAAGACAGATTAACGAACGACTTAACAGAACACTTTTACTGGGGAATCGTAGCAGTGCTTTAGAGCAAATTTCTGGAACATTCACTTTTCCGAGTTTGATTACACCTGATAGTTCTCATCTCTTCCAAGTTCGTACAGGTAATCACAAACGGGGAGTTCAGTTTATCAACGTCAATACTAATTGGAATGCAGGTAGTACATTTATTTCTAAACTCCAACTTTCTCAAAATAATTTTGGACCTTTATCATTTACGGGTGTACCCATTCCTGTAGACAAAACATCTGTTATTCCTAATAATCGTTCATCGGCTGTACAGGTGAATTTGATTACTCCTGAAGGTAGACAATTTGTGCAAAACTTTAACTCATTAGATATGATTGCTATACCCATGAATGTGCGTTCTGTCGATCTGGCTTTTGACCGTCTGGAACTGGCTCAATTGGGTCAAATTAATACTAAATTACAAACTTTTAGTGGTTATTTATATTTACCTACTGTGGAAGCATTATGGGCAGGTTCTTTTGGTAAGTGGAATTACAGCATTAATTCGGGAATTTGGTTTAACTTAAATTCTGACTCAGCATTTCAGATTGCTAATAATGTAGGTGTAGCAGAGCCAAATCTTGGTGTTTATGCTCGTGGGTTGTTAAATTTTATCCACACCCATCGGGAAGTGAATGCAGAGGGAGAAATCCAGGCTATTACTAACCATATTCCAGGTTTACGTTTTTTTTGGAACAGTGCAGCTAATTCCCCAAATCCTAATTATTTAAATTTGAGCTATTATTTTTCTCGTCAAGATAGAAGTTTAAATTATTCCCTAAATTCCGGAATTTTATTTATTGATAATCAACTTAATTTGCAAGACTCAGGATTTATACAGGGTAATTTGGCACTGAAAACAGGCTGGCAATTCACCACTTTTGTAGAAATAAATAATAATTTTTTCTATTCATTTGAAACCATTCAAACCCTTAATAATCATTGGGCTGTTGGGGCTTATCTACAAAATTTTAGAAATACTGAGAAAGGTATTAGGAATCGATTATCTGATTTATTTTACGGGTTAATTATTCAAAAGAATCTGGTGAATAATGGTATGGCTTGGGAATCACGTCTGGGTATTAGTGGTAATGGTTTGGAAGTTCGCTGGGAAGGAGGTTGGCAATTTTAAATAGCACAGGAATAATTAGACATTAAAAAGGACACAATACTCAGTGTCCGGATTAAATAATTTTATCTAAATTACTTATACTAATCTAAACCATCTGAACCAAGGGAAGTCCTGAGAATAGCTGTGTATTCATCTAGTGTGAGTGTACCGGATCTAAGTAAATCAATGACCGTACGTTCAATGAGATTAGCTTCTCCAGCAAGTAATACTGTGGGGCCAGCGAAGAGTGTTATGGTTGGGATAGTGGTTCTCGTAATGGGATCATGAAGTATAGTACCTGTAACTGTATATACACCACCACCGTTAGTGCCAAATAAATATGTGCCTTCCGGAGAAACTTTTTCGGCAGCCACCGTGGTGATATAACCACTAGGAGTAATAAATGTGATTGAACCTGTTAAACCGCCTTGTTCTGCTGTCAGGGTAATTAAGTCTTCGAGTATTTGTGCTGATGCGGGGACAGATGCAAAGGTTATGCAGCCAATAAAAGTTGCCAAGGATAGACTAGCTTTCCACAAAACTGAAACACAACTGGAACGTAAGTTCATAGAAGGAAACCCTTTGTTATGAGAACTTGAGCTTTGTTAGTTACGGAGTTGTTTTGTACAACTGGAAAGTGTCAGCTTGGTATTTAACTAAATGATAGCGTAAAGCCTATGGCATAGCTGCTTTTACTGCGTATTAGAATCTCTGTCCATTTATACCGGGGAGAGGTCGATCCACAGTGGTTATTTTGTATTAGAAGTGATGAAAATATTGGCAGCCGGAACTCTTTTGAACTGGTGCTGGCGCGAAAAGTTGAGCTAGTATGTGGCTGATTTGAAATTACCGCAGAGAAAGTGGCTCATAATAGTGAGCCTTTTTTTCTTATTCTGCATCGGGTGTGGCTTCTTCGTTAAACCACAGCAAACGTGCAGCCAGGACAGCAAATCCTATGGCTGCGATCGCCTTTAATATACGTGTAGGTAATAATTCTGCCACAGCACCCCCGGCTAATGCTCCTAAAAGACTAGTTAATAAAAGTGCGC
Organism: Nodularia chucula CCY0103; assembly: GCF_963923915.1. NCBI lineage: Bacteria > Bacillati > Cyanobacteriota > Cyanophyceae > Nostocales > Nodulariaceae > Nodularia > Nodularia chucula. Next base: position 19,128 of record NZ_CAWUOL010000083.1, read on the forward strand.
CAGCTGTACCGAAAAATACTGCTTTACGAGACTGGGAACGTCCTGAAAGTGCGATCGCTGCTAGTTGGCTTTTGTCACCTAATTCTGAGAGAAAAACTGTAATAAAGCTGAGTCCTAAAAGATGCCAGTCCATATTTTTGGGGGAGTAGGGAGTAGGGAGTGGGGAGTGGGGAGTGGGGAGTGGGGAATGGGGAGTGGGGAGTAGAGAGTTTGTGAATTACGAATTAAAGATTACATCCCAAAACAACATCAGGGAAATGAACAGTAACATTATTCCTGCTGATTTTTCTACGGTTTTGGGACTGAGGCGATTAGCCATCCAACCACCTAAAAGTACACCTAATAAACTTGTGGTAATTAAAGCCACACCAGAACCAAGAAAGACTACCCACGGTGCGTGAGATTCCGCACTCATTAATAGGGTGGATAGCTGAGTTTTATCTCCGATTTCTGCGAGAAATATGGTTATGAAGGTGGTGGCGAAAGTTGCTACTACTGATTCCCGCTTTGGTTGACTATCGGTAACTACTGGCTCTAGTGGCTCAATGATGGCTGCTTTGATATTAGATTCGTTGGCATCTTTGATTTGGGGTTGGTTTTCAGTCTCAGAGGTGACGGATACAGAGTCAATTTTCACGGGTAGTAGTTTTATTAGGTTATTTTCATATTCTTCTCATTTTCTCAGATTGTTGTCATATTTTGCAACTCTTTTTGAGGGGGAGGAGGTTTAAACGCAAAGGTACGCAAAGTTTAGCGCAGAGGTACGCGAAGGTTTCTAGATACCGATGGCTTTGTCGAAGCGGAGGATTTCGAGGCTGCGATCGCCATATACTCCTTCTATTTGCTGACGACAGCAGTCAATAGCAAAATCATTGAGTTCTTCTGGCTCAATTCTGTACATATCCTCAAATATCTCTGAATCTACACGGCAGAACCGGGGGCGATTTGCATAGATTGTGCATTCTCGGCTGGTATGATCGAAGTTAATGCACCATCCTCCTTCACCTACCATACTCAGGTAAAGTTCTAGTTCTGGTGGTGAGAGATATTCTTCTAAATCTGGACGTTCTGCGGGGTCAAGATTACAGCAAGCGCCACATTGTTTTACACATTGCCAGTTTGCCATTTTATTGATTTTCCTATAATTTTGTTAAGTAAATTAAATGTAACAGCCTACGGCCAGATATGATTAATGTCGGGTTTTGTAACTGAAGTTACTGTGTTTTTTACAAAAAATTAAAAGGACAAGGGAAAAATGTTTGACGCTTTAAGCAATGTCAATTGGGAAGTTATCTTTCAGCTAGTTTCCGTAGGACTAATCATAATTTCTGGTCCAATAGTAATCTTTGTACTGGCGTTTCGCAACGGTGATATGTAAAAGTGCTGAATGCTGAGTGTATGAAAAGTTCATGCCTCAGCACTTAGTGCAGATAATGCCTGAAGAGCAGCTTGGATAATGTTGTCATACTTTGGTTGAGATATATCAACTTCTACAGAGTCTTGACGATTGTTGCCTAGTAGACCAATGGTATGTTCTGGTTGTATGACTAAGACTTTGCCTTCAGGATTTTTAATTCTTAATTCTGGTAAAATATCGTTTTGATAGACACCGCAGGTATAGTGTCGCTGCTGGTAATGAAAGTTGGCTTTTAATGGACTAGCTGGCGAGTGCTGAAATTTATTCCATAGCTCAGATGGGTCTAGCCGTTGGGAATTAAAATCCTCATGGGGGAGTCTGAAACCGAGTAGCTCTAACTCAATGGTTGTATTGCCATTAAAGTGGTTCTCTCGCAGCTTGTAAGCAATATCAATTCGCGGTGGTAGGGGGAAGTAGTCGCGCCATCGCCAGGCGATCGCTTTCATTTTATACTGCTGGTGATTAATAGTTTGGCTGAGTGTCAATTTAATGTGACCTTTACCAACGATTTTTTGCTCAATCACTTGTACCTGAGATGTCCAGAATAAGGGATCAGGATTTTCCATACCGCAGGGATGCAGAGAATTTAACTGTTGGTAAAGTTGGTAATTGATGTGATTAAAATCAAGTTGAGCATCAATTTTTACTAAAGGTTTGAGGTGTTGCAGTTCTAGACACTGATGAGCAAATTCACTCAAGCGCGATCGCAATATCTGCAAATTCTCAGCTGGTAAAGAAAAACCTCCGGCGGCTTTGTGTCCCCCAAATTTACCTAATAAATCATGAGCATATTGTAACGCCTCAAAGACATTAAACTCAGGAATCCCACGGGCAGAACCGCGAATGTGTGTTTCATCTTCATAAGTGCCAATAAACACAGGCACACCGTAGCGCTCCACTAAGCGAGAGGCGACAATCCCAATTACACCATGATGCCAATTAGGTTGTACAACCACTAATACCCGGTCTTGGGGGAGATCATCGACAAACTCAGCCTCTACATAGGCGATCGCCTGTTGTTCAATTTCCTCGCATAATTGCTGACGACTAGTGTTAGTTAACTCACATTGCATCGCACATTCCAGGGCAACCCTCATATCATCTGTAGTCAATAATTCAATCACCGTTTGAGGATCACCAATGCGACCAATAGCATTAATCCGTGGCCCCAAACGAAAGCCAATATCTTCAGGCTTTAAACTTTTCGCAGACGATACCGAGAGACTCTTTCCCCCTGCTCCCTGCTCCCTGCTCCCTGCTCCCTGCTCCCCTTCGACTGCGCTCAGGGCAAGCCTGCTCCCTGCTCCCTGCTCCCCCGCCTCTTCCCTCACCTCTAACCCAGCCACTTGAATTAACGCCTGAACTCCTGGTAAATGAGATTTCGGTAAATGCTTTAAACCACGTTTTACCCAGCGCCGATTCACCCCTGTTAACGGAGCTAAGTCTGCAATGGTTCCCAGGGTAAATAACGCCAACATCGGCTGCACTAAACCTTTAATTTCTCCTAACTGTTGCGCTAGAGATACCGCTAAAATGTAAGCCACACCCACACCCGCAACACTGCGATAAGGTGAAGATTCGGCAATCAGTTTGGGGTTGAGAATGGCGTTAGCTGGGGGTAATTTCGGGGGGATGTCGTGGTGGTCAGTAACAATCACATTCAGACCCAGTTCTCTAGCTCTGGCGATGGGTTCATAGGCAGAAATCCCATTATCTACAGTCAAAATCAGATTTACACCCTCGCTGTGAAATTCTTCCACAATGCGTTGATTAATCCCATAACCATCGTGCATCCGACTGGGGATAGCATAATCCACTTGCGCGCCTAAACTGCGGAGACTACGCAACAGTAAAGCGGTGCTAGTCATACCATCAGCATCATAGTCACCACAGATAGCAATTTTAGCTTTCGTTGCGATCGCCTCTTGCAACAACTCCACACTCACCGCCAAATCCGGAAACTCTTCTAAAGGCGAAGGTAAAACCAAAGACTCTGGATTTAAAAAACCTGCTGCGGCTTCTGCTGTAGTAATGCCACGATTAATCAATAACTGGCTAATAATTGGGGAAACATCGGTTAACTTCGCTAAATTTTCCGCCAATTCTGGTTGCTGTGGATAAATTTGCCAACGTTGATTAGGTAAGCCGTGGTGAGATGTTATTGGTTGAGGGAAAACTTGGTTGAGCATCAATACGATTGGGGACTGGGGACTGGGGATTAGTATTTAAGGTTGACAATTTTTCGGAGATATTTGTAAAATTGGGATAATAATTTAACACTATTTAACACTTCACACACCTAATTATATGCAAAAGCTGGCGCTAACTGCGGGAATCAGCCTGTTATGTAGTTTAGTTATCAGTCAGCCAGTTAAAGCTGCCAATTTTACCTTCAGTCCCACAGTGACATTTGAAGTTATAGATGGTGGTTTTTCAGGAGAGTTCGATGGTTTAGGAGATGAGGTTTTTCCTAATAATTTTGATACTGTAGTTTTAGGCGCTCAAGGAGAATCAGCAGAATTTGCCGAATTTGATCTAGCTGAATTTTCTCTCCCACCTTTGCAAGTAATTACAAGTGCTATTTTCCAAGCAGAAATATATAGTATACAAACCTCTGGTCTTGGTGCTGCCTTTGGTATTCCGCCTCGTAGCTTGGGAGTATTTGGATATGTAGGTAATGGGGAAGTCAACGCCTCTGCTTTACAGGCAGGGACGCTGTTAAATACAATTGACACATCAACTGTTATCGGTGGAGAAATCATCACTTTTGACGTGACTTCCTTTGTGCAGAATTTAGTTAGTAATGGTGATAGATTTGTTGGTTTAGCAATTCGCGCCCAAGACCCAGGTGCTTTAACATTAGGTGGAGCTAATTTCCCTGGGATAACTCCCCAATTAATCATTACAACAGCGCCTATTACCAGCAGTGTTCCGGAATCTGCTAATGTTTTCAGTTTATTAGGCTTTGGTGTTTTAGGTCTAGGAAGAGTGATACTGAAACGCTCAATTCGACGTTGATAGAACTTACGCACACTCTACGAGTTCTTGGCGTTCTTGGCGACTTGGCGGTTCGATAAATTAACGTGAGTTCGACGGAGAGGAAGGGGCAAAAAGCTTGCTGTGTAAGAATTTG
>NZ_CAWUOL010000084.1:0-23448 GCF_963923915.1 Nodularia chucula CCY0103
TGCTGATTAGGCAAGTCCTCTTGTCAACAGGGTTTGAGATGCGCTGACCCTGGATGATGTCTGGAATTTTTTACAAGAAGCACGAGTTTTTGTCTATGATCATCAATCGGAAGAGGAAAAAGGTATTGTCAAAAAAGCAGAGATATTAACGCAACAAATCTTTGCTCAATTTACATTAAAGGGTAATACAGTTGATAGAAAGGCTAAGTCTTATGTAGATTATGCTAGTTTGGAAGGCTTGATTAAAGCTGTATCTAGAAGTTCAAGCCGGTTATTACCATCTTTAGAAAATGCCGATTTAGTAATTCCTGATTATTTAACCTGTATTGGTCCTTTCTGGATGGAAGATTGGTCTCATCGCCGCACGGAGGAGAAATTCAGTTTTGAAGGATGGCGGAAATATATTCAAGAACATAGTCAGCAACTTTTAGGGTTACTGAGAGTAATTTATCAAGATAAAAATGGCAAGTTTCCGCCTAAACTCAAACGCCCGGCGAAGGAATTATATCAACTTTTAATTCGAGAAAAGGAAGCATCAAGTTGGGAATATTCCACACTCCAAAACTTGAAAACACAAAATATTGTTGTGAGTATTCCCCTTGATTATCCCCATTTTTGGCGTAAAAAGTCAGACGATGATAGTCCAAAACAAGTGTTAGAAGAACCCGATACATGGCAGAAGACTTTAGGAAGAAGTTTAACACCACAAGGTTTGGTTATGCCTGTAGTTCCACAATATGAAACATTTCCTTGGACTGCTGTAGCTGGGCGGAGGGTTTTTAGTCAATTGGAAACTATTTTTAGCGATCGCTATTTTCTCGCCTCTAGTGAATTAAATCTACTCAACAGCATTTTATTAGTAGATGCATTGGATGATTCACTGTGAACGTTAACTAGTAGCCTGTCAACTCAAAAATGATGTATCAATATAGCACTACGCATACACATTAGAACATAAACTGATCATAAAAGTTAGACACCGAAAGACTGTTACCCCACTCCCCACTCCCCACTCCCCAGCCATAAATGAAATCTTTCAATTTTTCTTCTTCCTTTTCTTTTCTTCTTTCTTAGCGCTCTTTGTGTCCTTTGTGGTTCGTTCCCTCATTAACCAGAAACATCACCGTTTACAAATTCTAAATACCCATTGCTAAGTTCTTTCACCGCCAAATCATAAAATTGCTTCCCGTGTTCTGGTGTTGCTAAAGCTGGATTTGAACCCATGCGCCCATCTGGGTAACGTCTGCGGAAATCAGTAGCGCCATAAATTCTGTGTCCACTAGCAACTTCTGAGGAGAGGGGTGCTTGTTTAATCGCCTCTGGATAAATATACTGAGTCAGGGCTACTTCACTGGGTGTTGCATGAGAACCTTCTTGATCACCATATAATTCTTTAGCAAGTTTGTATACAGAACTACACATAAACCAGTTAGCAACTTGACATTGTACCTGTGGTGCGTTGCTAATCTGCAAATCTTCCAAGTGTGCGTAGATTTCTGAAAAAGCGGCTTTGAGGGTAGCGATATTACCGCCATGTCCATTGATGAAGTAGAACTTGCTAAAACCGGCTTTGGCTAAACAAGTGATGTAGTCTCTGACTACTTGAATCATCGTGCTGGGACGCAGACTTATAGTACCGGGAAAAGCCGTATGATGTAATGCCATCCCCACATTGATTGTAGGGCCAATGAGCGCCTGAGTTGCTTCACCCACACCACGGGCGATCGCCTCCGCGCATATCGCATCAGTTCCAATCAAACCTATGGGGCTATGTTGTTCTGTAGAACCAATGGGAAGAATAATACCCTGTGATTTTTTTAAATACGCTTCAACTTCTGTCCAAGTGCTTAAATGTAGTTGCATTTTGTAGAAAAATCTAGTTTAGGAATATCCCATTTCTAACATTTTATAGCTGGGGACTGGAGACTGGGTTAAAACCCTTTTGGTGTCTCATAGTTGCAAAAAGCGCAAATCTGCCAAACCTTTACCGCATAATTCATAGGGACACAGTATTAGTGTGTCCCTGCTGCTTGTATTCAATTTACTTTCAATACGGTGTAGAAATGTTGGTATTCTGGAAAAGTCAAGAAACCAAACGACCAAGAAATTAATTCCGGTAATTAATCAAAGCAATAATGTTTTTTCACATTGCTTTTGATTTCCCATGTACAAGACATCCCAGCAGGAAAAGTCACTAAATCACCTTTACCCATCTGCACTGGTTGTCCTCCATCGGGAGTAACAATCACATCACCCAACAAGAAATAACAGGTTTCTTGAGAATCATAAGTCCAGGGAAATTTAGAAATTTCCTTTTCCCAAACTTCCCACTTAAAAACACCCAACTGGTTGAGATGTTCTACACTAGGTTGATGCTCAACGTTAATTTCCATGTGACATTTTCTCGGTAAGGATTTAGCAGTAGTTTTGGATATCTTCTCCACACACATCTACTAAATAACACAATGCCCGAAAACGCAACCCCACAAACTCATCATAAAGTGGGTTCAGCTTACACATAGGGGGAATGTGAGCTATTGTCCAACCAAATAAAACGATATCACGTTCAAAAGGACATTGGGCTGGAATTAACTTGGCAATAAAGTGTGCAAAGTCACGATTTTTGATTTCCAGCTTGTCTAGCTTGTTACGCAATGGTTGCAAGAAATTGAATTTGAAGCGAGGAGATTTATGTTTTCTACCTACTTGATCAGTTGATTCTACTTCTACAGATTTGATAAAAGCAGGTAGGATAATATGTTGATTATTTGTCTTAAGCATAGTTCTAAGCAAGGTCTTCCTTGTATTGATAAACTATTTGCCAATTCTGAGCTTTACCATAAAGTCTATGTCGGTAGTTTGCATTGTGCTGATGACTGAAAATGAGCGATCGCACAAAGTTAGTAATTTGCATAGAATTTACGGGTAAATAGTTCTCTCACTTCATATTTAAACTCACTCAATGATTAATAACTGTCCTACTAAATACAAAATAACAAAGAAAGTATAAAAATAGTATTTCATTAACTTATCAATTTCTGATCCTAAAAATAGTGATCCCCAAGATGAAGTTTAAATTCTTAGTTCAGAAACTGTCCAGTAGTCTCAATTATATTTTTTTTAGTCAAAACAGTATATAACCTTTAACCCAGCTATAATTTTCTTTAGTTATCCTCTAAGTTGAATCTATCTAAAAGTATCTTTAATAAAGTTAAGTGTGCTTTTTACTACTAAAGTTCTAGTAAATATTACGTGATTAATTACAGCACTTTCTTTCATAAGTACAAGTCGTACAGTCCTGACTTAGGAAATAAGTAAAACTCTCGATTCATTACCATGATTACAGCTAAAAGACAAGTAAAATCATGAAAACTTTCAGACTTAAATAACTAGAAAACAAAATCTAGACTTTTTAAGTCCAAAATCTTTGTAAAGTGATATTACAAAATTTACCAAAATATTGAGAAATTGGCTTACAGCCAAACATAGCCTTAACGTAGAATCTATAGGCGAGAATTTTAGTCAAGATAAAAGATAAAAAAATATGAACAAGAATAATACTCAACAATACCGATTTGTCTGTACCCTGACCTTTGGTGATATCTACGGTCAAATAATTATTTGGTTAATCACAATCACAATCAGTTTGGCATCAGCGTTAGCCTTGATGGGTGCTAAACGTCCTGTTTATGCTTTAGTAACAGTCGGTCTTGTCGTTCTGTTATCATTGCCATTTTTGCTATTTGCATTCGTCACCACCTTATTCAATCACATTGAAGTCACAGCAGTATCTGCATCAACTAAAACCGAACCCATACCTGGTAATATTTCTCAGCAACAGCCAATACAAGCTAGTACCTAATTCAAGTAGTGATTATAAATGTCCAGAATTGTCAGTTGTATACCCTGTTATCCCCAGGGTATTTTTTTTAGCTTTCTGATGGAAAAACTATCTCAAATTTCGTACCTTGTAATTTGGGTTCAGGATAAGTGCTGACATAATTGGTGACAATTTGCTGTAAAACCTCTGCATAACTGAAAGCTGCTGCTAGCTGTTCCCAACTAGGAGTGCGAGAAAATTTAATTCCCTGTTCTCTAGCGGCTTTACGACAGCCATTATAAGAACCATACTGTTTAATTAGTTGGTCTTTATCTACTAAATTGTGTGCAAAAGGTAAAGCAGCTACAGGTGTTTGATTTACCGGGGAATTTTGCTGTTTTAGCTCATTGACAGCAACTTGTGCAACTGTGTAAATGGCGGCGGAATTGTGCAAATCTCGCTGGTAATTCTCTTTCAGATCCTCTAACAGTTGAGTAATGCGTTTTTTTCCCATGATTTTTATTTATCTAAAAGGGATTTTCCGATGGAAGCAGGATCTGTGGACATTTGTGGTTTTTCTTGCAGTTCCTCTTCAGTTAAAGTAGATGTGGAGACATTTGAACTTTTCAGTGCTGGTGTTTCTTGATTTTTTTCATCGCGCCACCATAATACAATTGCTTTGATAGCGGTGAGGAATTTTAGGAACTTATTGGGAAAAGATAAATATCCCCAATGTGCTTTATCTGGAGTATCAATATCTGAGACGGAATCAAAGGCTGTGGAAAGTTGGTCTAAATATTTAGACATTGAGCCAATTTCATCTTCCATTCCTGCTAAAATCTTGCGGTTACTGTCAGTGCTTTGCTCTTTTTCTAGTTGCAGTTGACTAATTAAAAATTGCAACCTTCCGACATCCGTTTGGAACTGAGAGATAGATTGTTTATGTTGTTCGTTTCTGCGGATTAATTGTGAACGGCTACGATTTGTGAAAATTAAACAATCTCGCATTTCTTGATATAGTTTATCCGCATCATCGCTTTTTAAACTAGCAATTGTTTTGGGAAATTCTGTAGCGGAACGAAAACGAGCGGATGATTCATTTGGTGTAGTCATAGAATTATTCAATTGATATTATTTTTTATAGGCAAATTTGCTTTTATCCGGTTGAGGATAAAAACATGATTGAGATGTGGTAATTGCAGCTTAACTTTATATCAGTATATCAGTAGTCAGATTTAATTTACTAATAAAATATTCCTTGATTTTGGACAATAATTTGTTTATTTATCAATAATTCACGTAATATCTATCTTTTGGTAGATGACATGATGTGATTAATATTTATTTTTATACCAGAAATTAGATACATCTTAGATGATAGCTGTCCTAGCAGTAAATATATTGGGTACGAAGCAGAGAGAAAAGGTGATGCAATAGGCAAATGTGCAAAGAAAAATCAAGCCCTCTCTACAATAGAACAACAACTTATTCTACACAGGGCTAATTATGCTGGAACATGATGTGATTATTGTCGGGGGTGGCTTGGCGGGATGTCGTGCGGCTGTGGAAATTGCGCGGACTGATCCGAGTTTAAATGTGGCTCTGGTGGCTAAAACTCATCCTATCCGTTCCCACTCGGTAGCAGCCCAAGGTGGAATGGCGGCTTCTCTGAAAAATGTGGATTCTGAAGATAGTTGGGAAGCACACGCTTTTGATACTATCAAGGGTTCCGATTATTTAGCAGACCAAGACGCGGTGGCAATTTTGGCTCAGGAAGCCCCAGATGTGGTGATTGATTTGGAACATTTGGGGGTGTTATTTTCCCGTTTACCTGATGGTCGCATTGCTCAACGGGCTTTTGGTGGACATTCTCATAATCGCACTTGTTATGCTGCGGATAAAACTGGTCACGCGATTCTCCATGAGTTGGTGAATAATTTGCGGCGTTATGGTGTGCAAATCTATGAAGAATGGTATGTGATGCGCTTGATTTTGGAGTCAGGTGAGGCTAAGGGTGTGGTGATGTTTCATCTATTAGATGGACATATAGAGGTGCTGCGGGCTAAGGCCGTGATGTTTGCCACTGGTGGCTATGGTCGTGTTTATAATACGACTTCTAATGATTATGCTTCTACTGGTGATGGTTTGGCAATGACGGCGATCGCAGGTTTACCCTTAGAAGATATGGAATTTGTGCAGTTTCACCCCACTGGCTTGTATCCGGTAGGTGTGCTAATTTCCGAAGCTGTCAGGGGAGAGGGAGCCTATTTAATTAATAGTGATGGCGATCGCTTTATGAAAAACTATGCACCCAGTCGCATGGAACTAGCCCCTCGTGATATTACCTCACGGGCGATTACTTATGAAATTCGTGCCGGGCGTGGTGTTTATCCCGATGGTAGTCCGGGGGGTCCCTGCGTCTATCTTGACCTGCGACACATGGGGAAAGAAAAAATCATGAGTCGTGTTCCCTTCTGTTGGGAAGAAGCCCATCGCCTCGTAGGTGTGGATGCAGTCACTCAACCGATGCCCATTCGCCCCACAAATCACTATTGTATGGGTGGTATCCCTGTTAACACTGATGGTCAAGTTCGCAGTAGTGGAGATACTTTAGTTCCAGGGTTCTTTGCCTCTGGGGAAACAGCTTGTGTATCTGTGCATGGTGCAAATCGTTTAGGTAGTAACTCTCTATTAGAATGTATAGTTTATGGTAAGCGTACCGGAGCGGCGATCGCTGAATACGTGCAGAATCGCAAGTTACCAGATATAGATGCATCAACCTATATTCAAGCAGCCGAGAAAGAAATCCAAGCCTTAATAGAACAGCCAGGGAAATATCGCATTAACGAAATTCGTCAAGCCTTCCAAGATGCGATGACTGAATGCTGTGGCGTTTTTCGTACCCAAGAAATCATGAAGGAAGGTTGGCAAAAAATTACAGAATTACAACAGAAATATTCTCAAATTTATTTAGATGATAAAGGTAAATGTTGGAATACAGAACTGGTAGAAGCACTGGAATTACAGAGTTTAATGGTAGTAGGACAAACAATCCTGGCATCAGCCATCAACCGCCAAGAAAGTCGTGGCGCACACTTCCGAGAAGACTATCCCCAGCGAGATGATACTAACTTTCTGCAACACACAATGGCTCATTATTCACCAGTAGGTATTAACATTCAATATCGCCCAGTTGTGATTAATATGTTTGAGCCAAAAGAGCGCAAATATTAAATAAAAATTAGTTTTTAGTTTTCCATGAAATTATTTATGTTGTGGGTTGGAGTATCCAAGACAACAGTTTTTTATCTGGGTTAAATAGCAAATAACACAGAAGAGAACCCACAACATTTATTTTTTGAATATTTACCTAATTTTAGAAAAACCACATCCTATTTATTTGGCATTTTCTGCAAATCAATATTCTTTTATTACCACAGTATGGGGAAAATTTATATGTGTATTTTCCGATTTTAAGTACATGGACGTAAGTAATATCCATTAGTTCTCTGATATAGAAAATCCTGTAAAAGCCTATAGAATAAGCATTTTTCATGCAAATTTGCATTCGTTATCTATCCTTAGATATAAATTAATTATAAATTTTAATAGATTAAAAATAAAAATTAAAATATTAGTGAACATCAGTTTTTTGTGTCTAACTTTTATCCTAAATTACAAAATTTTAAAATTTATATGGCAAGATTATCTATATAGCAACGCAATCTACCAGCCAGGCGCAAGTGCTATCAAATTTATTCTCATCTTGGAACTAATCCAATGAGATGAGAACATTCACTGTTAACCCTCGTCGCGTCAGCATTAATAATTTATGAAAATGACAATTGTTAGGTCTGCACTATTATCAGTTTTCGGTGCAGCACTTGCTTGTTCTAGCATGATACCCACCATTGCACCTGTCCAAGCTCAAAGAGGCTGTTCTACCGCGACTAGACCAGAAATTGCTCAACTTTTTGACCGATGGAACAGCTCTTTACAAACCGGTGATCCAAATTTAGTTACCCAAAACTATGCTAGAAATGCGATTTTGTTACCTACAGTTTCCAACCAAATGCGACGCAATCACGAAGAAATTCAGGATTACTTTGTCGAGTTCTTGCAATTGCAACCCGTAGGTAGAATTGATCATCGCAGCATTCGGCTCTATTGTGATGTGGCGATTGATTCAGGAATATACACATTTCAACTCACTAATAATGGTGAGAGTCAGGAAGTGCAAGCAAGATATACCTTTGTTTATAACAGAGTGGGCAATAGATGGCTAATAGCAGAGCATCACTCTTCAGCAATGCCAGAAACCATGACCACTAGCAGCGCTCAATAGTCAGTAATCCTTGACTCCCAGCGAAAATCAATATATGATTTGTATCAAATAGAAGGGGAGTAGCTGCTGGACGAAAATTAGTTTTCCACCCAGTACATCTGAATCAACATACTGGTGATGAGCCTGGTTCAGATGACAAATAAAAAGTATTTGGTAGCGAGACCTTCACTAAGTTTACACAAACAACTGTGTGAGCTTTAGTGAAGTGTCAAAACCCTCATTGAAGCTCTACACAGGTAAAAAATCCTAGAGGAGTTTCAGAGAGTGTTAACAGCATTTACCGCAGGTTTATTACTAATTACAATTTCCGAGCTAGGGGATAAGACCTTTTTTATCGCCGTCATTTTAGCAATGAAACATTCGCGGAAGCTAGTTTTTATTGGTGTAGCCTCTGCCTTAGCTTCCATGACAATTTTATCAGTCCTATTTGGGCAATTAGTCTCTTTATTGCCACAGAATTATCTGAAGTATGCAGAAATAACTTTATTTTTTGCCTTCGGGATTAAGCTGTTATATCAAGGGATAAAAATGTCTGATTCTCATTGTGATAAAGAAGTAGATGAAGCTAAAGAGGCCATAGAAAAGGCAGATTTACAAAGAAAGTCAAAAACCCCCTTAGCCATTTTAATAGAAGCATTTACCCTAACATTTGTAGCAGAGTGGGGCGATCGCACGCAAATCGCCACCATTGCCCTAGCCGCCAGATATAATGCCGTAGGAGTAGCCACAGGTGCAGTTTTAGGACACGCCTTGTGTACAGCGATCGCAGTCATTGGCGGTAAACTGATAGCCGGTCGCATTTCTGAGCGTCAACTCACCTTGGCTGGCGGATGCCTATTTCTCATCTTTGGCATCGTTGCTGCTGTAGGAGGAGTTTAAGGGATTGGGGATTGGGGATTGGGGATTGGGGACTGGGGACTGGGGACTGGGTATTGGGGACTGGGTATTGGGGACTGGGTACTGGGTATTGGGTACTGGGTATTGGAAATAAATTTCTTCCCACACTCCCCACACCTCCCACACTCCCCACACCTCCCACACCCCCCACACTTCCCACACCCTACTCCCTACTCCCCTGAATCCTCAGCAGGAGTTTCCGGAGATAATTCCGTAGGCTCAGACCCAGGCGTAGGTAAAGTTGCCGCCCTAGTAATTTCATCTTTATACTGAGCCGGAGCTAAAGCCACAGCGCTGTCAAACAAAGGTTTAGCTTCTTCAACCTTACCCTGTTCTCGGAAGAGCATAGCTTTTGCTAAAACCGGGCGAAAGTCTTGAGGATCTTTCTTAATTGCTTGATCATAAACAGAAGTAGCTTGAGGATAACGCTGTTGAGAAGCGTGGACAGTACCCAATAGCACCTGCACAGCTACAGTATCTACATTCCTCTGATTGCTCCCATTAGCAAGTGTTTCTTCCAGCAAAGAAACGGCGGCGGCGGGACGTTCTTGATCGAGCAATAAAGCTACCATCCCCTGCAAAGCATTCAAATCACCGGGTTTAGTATCTAAAATTGAGCGATAAGCTTGGGCTGCTCCTTCCTGGTCTCCCATTTGCTGTTTTGCTTGGGCTAACAGCACTCCATATTCACTCTGTTCTGGATTAAGTTGAGCGAGTTTTTCCAGAGGTGGAATTACCCCTTGAATATCACCTTGTCTGAAACTGAGCAGTTGCAACCTAGCTTGTAATAAGCCATTGAGAGCGGTTTGATTTTCTGGTTCTCGTTGCAAAACTAATTCATAACCTCGAACCTCGTCTTGCAACCTTGATACTTGGTCAGAGGAAGCTATGTTGTTATTAGTGCTAGCCGCATTTTGGTTTGAGGGCGAGGGATTATTAATTGCGCCAATAATCGGAATTACTGAAATGCCCACAAAAGCAGTTACTGCCAGCGCTAAAATGATCCTAACTACCCAACGATTGCGCGATTGAGACACGGTGCTGTCTTCCTCCAGGATTCAAACGACATGATCATTAACATCAATCCGAAAGCAAAAATTTTCCAAAACCTTGCGGAATACCGCCAATTGTCTGTGAATTTTATAACAAATAACTATTCACATGACTAAATTAAGTGATGACTTTAGGAGGAGCCGTCAGAATTGTACTCATGATATGCTTCCGAAACCAGTGTAAAGGCTCTAAGTTACATTAGCGTATTAATGCAAATGTAGCTTCTTTACCATTTTATTGCTTGCTGTGGTGTAGGTTTGTGAAAAGCCAATGTACTTTCATTAACCGCACAAACACGCTTTTTAATTGCCTGTGTAAAATCCCAAAATGGGATGTATCTCCGCCGCAAGGAGTTTTTATGACTTCCGACCTGATGCCTTCGCCTGAATTTTCCAACTCTTCTACCAACCATCAGCCTCAAAATGATCAAGAGGCAGTCACTAATGTTCATACAGTAGCAGTCCAGGCTTCGCACCTGGAAAATTCCTCTGTTAAGTCTCAAGAAACTGAATCCAATGGAAATGTAGCTCATCGTCTTCAACCGATTCCCCCTCCTAGTGAACCGATGCAATACCGAGCCATCGGGTTAGTTAGAGGTCGCTATGTTGCCAGCAGCGAACAATTTACTCAAGGTAAATTACTAACCCAGGATGGTGTAGAACTGAATGCCGTATTACTCGGCCGGATTATGAGCTTAGTTAAAAATCACCTGGATTTAGAAAAAGATCATTTGTGGGTAGTTTATCCCCGCACACGGCAAGAAAACGATACTTTACACCTGCAAATTGTGGGGGTTTGGGAGCCAGAAAATCTCGCTAAACAACCAATAGACGAGAAGCAAGATTCAGCATCACAAGCAGAGTTGCCAGCAACTGATGATGCAACGGAAGACCACGAAGAATCTGCAAGTCAACTGCCATCTTCTTCAGAATTTTCTGATGGTAGTTTTTCTGTGCGTGGCGAGGTGGTTTACCAGTCTTTTGATGCTAAGAGCTTAGTAGTCAAAATTAAGCAGGCTGCACGTAAACCTAGTGATAAACCCAAATATTTTAAGTTGAAACTGCGGGGTGTACTCACCACCAAAGGTGTAAGCAAGTTTTGGGACTTTAAAGCCAAGCGGGAAGGTGATGTATTGGTATTAGAAAAAGCCGATGCGATCGCTGATTTGCCTAAAAAACGCAAACCCAACTTTAAAAGTGGCCCTCGTAATGGCGGTGGTGGGAGAAAACCATTTCCCCGCAGACGCAATGGGGAAACTCCGAAACCAATCAAGAAAACAGCCGGTGAACCCTCGGCGGTATCCAAACCAGTACCAAAAGCACCCGCTCCTAAGCCCATTAAACGGGCAAAACCGATTCAGGAATAGGGAGAGTGTGGGAGGTGTGGGAGGTGTGGGGAGTGTGGGAGGTGTGGGGAGTGTGGGAAGAAATTTATTTCCAATACCCAGTCCCCAATCCCCAATACCCAGTCCCTAAAAATCTGTCCCTAAAAATCTGTCCAGCGATCTTGGGGTAAAAATGACCTGTCCATTGGAATTTGAGCAACAGGTTCTGTGAGGGTAAAAGTACCTGCTGAAATCCATTGTTTTAATTCTAAGGCGATTTGCCGAGAAAAAAACATACTGGCTAGGGGAGCAACCCTCACAGTTTTACCCTCAATGGTGATGCGCCCAGACTTGAGTTGGGCGTAACTCACTAGTCCAAAGGTGGGACGGACGCGCCGAGGAATGGAAAAATCTACTATTGGCGCTACTAAGTCTTTGTCTTGAACTGCACAGCGTTTAACTACTTCTTCGTTTAATACGGGGAGTGGGACTCCTACTCCTAACATTAATGAGGGTCCATAGCTTTTAAAGTAACAACCCCTGACCCACTGAGGGTTCATCTGTTTGGCATCACCAATTAAAGCTAAGGTGGCAGAGGGACCAATGGGTGTACGATTGGGTAAACGCTTTTGTAAGGGAAAGTGTTGTGTGCCTTCCCAAGCGACATAGCCAATACCACCACCTAAAAAAATACGTGTACCAATACCCACTAGTTGTAAGTCTGGGTCGTTGAGTAAGGGGGAAACTGCCCCAGGGTTGGAGTAAACAGCGTTTCCTAAGCTGGGTTGTAAGGGACCTAGATAAGTAAACAGCGCGCGATCGCCTCCGTTCACACCTACAATAAAATTTTGATACAGATTACGGG
Source organism: Nodularia chucula CCY0103 (assembly GCF_963923915.1). NCBI lineage: Bacteria > Bacillati > Cyanobacteriota > Cyanophyceae > Nostocales > Nodulariaceae > Nodularia > Nodularia chucula. The sequence continues at coordinate 12,305 of NZ_CAWUOL010000084.1, forward strand.
GATTAAATAAATAAAACTGATTAATGGTGTCGCGGGTAATGGTGGTTTCAAAGGTAGCTCGTGGGTAACAATCTGTTACTTGTCCTTGGGCTTTTATATGCACTGGTTTTCCAGCGATTAAATTCTCAATGACTTGACCACCACCGTGTTCTCTGACTTCTTCCCCATCTATTACGTCTACAGGACAACTAGCACCCAAGTATAAATCTACTGCCCCAAAACCTGAGTATGCTGGGACTCCATCTATCCAACAACGCCGAATCTTGATTGGCGGGTCAGTGTGTCCCAAATTAATCATGGCTCCACTGGATTCCATTGGCTCAAATGTTCCAGTAGTAATTACATCCACCTGTTTAGCAACTTTGCTCACGCCAATTTCAGCAACTCGTGCTTTTAATTCTTCAATTGTCAATACCACTGCCCGTTGCTGGCTGATTTTTTCGTTAATTTCTGCAATTGTTCGCATTGTGAATCTAATTCTTTATAGTAATTCGCGTAAGAGTAGGGAGTGGGGAGTGGGGAGTAGGGAGTAGAGATTAAAAAAAAGCGCTAAGTCACCGGCAGGTAAGGATACCCCAGGGGAACTGTAGTGCGCCAAGATTCAGATAGAGCCAGTTGCTCGGTTTCCTGTATGTTTTTTATGATATTTGCGGTTCTCTGGCTAAAAGTGAGTCTAGTTGAGCTTTGGTATCTAGCTGATAAAGGTCATCACAACCGCCAATGTGTTGATTATTGATGAAAATCTGCGGTACTGAACGACGATTATTAGCACGTTCTGCCATTGTGTCTCTGGCTGCTGCGTCACCGTCGATTTTATATTCTGTGAATTTTACACCTTTCCACCACAGCAATATCTTGGCACGGATGCAATAAGGACAAGTCTGCCAAGTGTAGATTTCAACATTAGCTTTGACTTGTTCTGGATGGCGACCAAACAGGGGGTTGAGAAAATTAAACATATTTTTGTTTGTGGAGTTGGATGAATTATCTCTAGCCTAATTGATCGCTGCTTCAGACAGGATATATTAAACAGATCATCAAGCTCTGACGATTAGGGCGTTTCATCTGTATTCCTATTCCCTGCTATGTGTACATTCCCGAAGTAGTATAAAGATGAATGGATCTGTATGACAATTTCCATCTTGGGGGCAATCTTGGGTACTCAGCAGCAAAACTTAACACTTGTGATAGTGAATAGTATTTCCCACGTGTATCCGCCCTTTGGTAGACTTGAAGACTGAAATAGCTAAATATAAAGACTTAGGTCAAGCAATTGAGAGGGTGACTCTGTGGAAAATACACTTGGATTAGAGATTATTGAGGTAGTAGAGCAAGCGGCGATCGCTTCCTCAAAGTGGATGGGCAAAGGTGAAAAGAACATTGCTGACCAAGTTGCAGTGGAAGCTATGCGGGAACGCATGAACAAAATCTATATGCGGGGACGCATTGTGATTGGTGAAGGCGAACGCGATGAAGCGCCCATGCTCTACATTGGGGAAGAAGTGGGTATTTGTACACAAGCAGATGCTAAAAACTTTTGTAACCCTGATGAATTAATTGAAATTGATATTGCTGTTGACCCTTGCGAAGGCACAAACTTAGTCGCCTACGGTCAAAATGGCTCAATGGCAGTTTTAGCAATTTCGGAAAAAGGTGGTTTATTTGCTGCACCTGACTTCTACATGAAGAAACTGGCCGCACCAGCACCAGCTAGAGGTTTGGTAGATATTGACAAATCTGCTACTGAAAACCTGAAAATTCTATCTGAATGCTTAAACCGTTCCGTTGAGGAATTGGTGGTTGTGGTGATGGATCGTCCCCGCCACAAAGAACTGATTCAGGAAATTCGCACCGCCGGTGCAAGAGTTAGACTGATCAGTGATGGTGACGTTTCTGCTGCTATTTCCTGCGCCTTTGAGGGTACTAATATCCATGCTTTGATGGGTATCGGTGCTGCACCTGAAGGGGTAATTTCAGCTGCGGCGATGCGTTGCTTGGGCGGACATTTCCAAGGACAACTGATTTATGATCCGGCTGTAGTCCAAACAGGTTTGATTGGCGAAAGCAGAGAAGGTAATTTGGCACGGTTGAAGGACATGGGCATTAATGACCCCGATAAGGTTTACAATTCTGATGAATTAGCCTCTGGGGAAACTGTTCTGTTTGCTGCTTGCGGTATTACCCCTGGTACTCTCATGCAAGGTGTTCGCTTCTTTAAAGGTGGTGCTAGAACTCAAAGTTTGGTAATCTCTAACCAATCTAAAACAGCTCGCTTTGTTGATAGTATCCATTTGTTTGACGAACCCCAGAGTCTGCAATTGCGCTAGTAATTTCAGAGATTAGGGACTGGGGACTGGGGACTGGGGACTGGGAAATAGTTTTCCTCATCCCTGATACCTACCCAATCCCTGATACCCAATGTAAAATCATCAATAATCAATACATAATCAATAATCCATTACCAATTACCAATAAATAATGAATATTGCAGTGGTGGGGTTAAGTCATAAAACAGCCCCAGTTGAAATCCGGGAAAAGTTGAGTATTCCAGAACCACAACTTGAAAGTGCGATCGCTCATCTGACTAGCTATCCCCATATTGACGAAGTAGCAATACTCAGCACTTGCAATCGCTTAGAAATTTACATTGTTACTAGTGAAACTGAGCAAGGTATCCGAGAAGTTACTCAGTTTCTGGCGGAATACAGTAAATTAGCTACACCTTCTCTGCGTCAACACCTGTTTATGCTGCTCCATGATGATGCTGTGATGCATCTGATGCGGGTAGCAGCTGGGTTAGATAGCTTGGTGCTGGGAGAAGGTCAAATTTTGGCTCAGGTGAAAAATACTCACAAACTGGGACAGCAATATAATGGTATAAAAACAGTTTTAAATCGATTATTTAAACAAGCATTGACGGCGGGTAAGCGTGTCCGGACTGAAACTAGTATCGGTACTGGTGCTGTTTCTATTAGTTCGGCGGCTGTGGAATTGGCTCAAATTAAGGTGGCTAGTTTGGCTGCTTGTCGAGTCGCTATTTTAGGGGCTGGTAAAATGTCCCGGTTACTGGTGCAACATCTAGTTTCTAAGGGTGCAGGAAAAATTAGCATTGTCAATCGCTCTCACAAACGCGCCCAGGAATTAGCTAACCTTTACCCAGATCAGTCTATTAACACTCATACGCTCTCAGATATGATGACTGTAATTGCCGAGAGTGATTTGGTATTTACAAGTACCTCTGCTACTGAACCAATTCTGCACCGCACTAATTTATCACCAGTTCTAGACTCTAATCGTTCTGTGATGTTATTTGATATTTCTGTACCACGGAATGTTGACAGTGATGTGAATGAATTAGCAAATGTGCAGGCTTTTAATGTGGACGATTTGAAGGCTGTTGTGGCGCAAAATTACGAAAGTCGTCGCCAGATGGCGCAGGAAGCTGAGAAACTTTTAGATGAAGAGGTGGAAGCTTTTGATGTTTGGTGGCGATCGCTAGAAACTGTTTCTACTATTAGCTGTTTAAGAAATAAAGTTGAAACCATCCGCGAACAAGAATTAGAAAAGGCTTTATCTCGGCTGGGTTCGGAGTTTGCAGAAAAACATCAAGAAGTTATCGAAGCTTTAACACGGGGTATTGTGAATAAAATTTTACATGACCCAATGGTACAGTTACGGGCGCAGCAGGATGTTGAGGCGAGACGACACTGTATGCAAACCCTGCAAACGCTGTTTAATTTAGATGCAGGTGAGCAATTTAGCTAAGATCATGGGACATGGGAAATATCATTCCTTTGTCCCCCACTTGTAAAATAATGGTATTCCCTATCTGCGTTTATCTGCGTCCATCTGCGTTTAATTATTACTTTCCTAAATAGGCTTCTAAAACTTGGGAATTGCTTTGAATTTCTGCGGGACTTCCTTCAGCTAAGTTTTGACCTTCAGCCATGACCCAAACGCGATCGCACAAAGACATAATCACATCCATATTGTGTTCAATAATCAAAAAAGTCATGCCATCTTGACGGTTCCAATTGAGAATGCGATCGCAGATATCATCAATCAATTTGGGATTCACACCGGCGGCTGGTTCATCTAATAAAATTAACTTGGGATTAGTCATTAACGCCCTTCCCATTTCCAACAATTTCCGTTGTCCACCAGACAAACCCCCAGCATATTCCTGAGCTTTTTCCGCCAGTCCCACAGACTCTAATAAAAACATTGCTTGTTCTTTAAATTGTCTTTCTTCCTGAACAACAATGTGGGGTTGTAACTGCACCCGCCAAAAATTTTCTCCCGTTTGTTTTTGCGCCGCCAGCAGCATATTATCTAACACCGACAACCGCGACAGAGTTCTAGCCACCTGAAAAGTCCGGACTAATCCCTGTTGGGCAATTTGGTATGGTTGTAACTGTTGAATGGGTTCACCATCAAAAATTACTCTTCCTTTATCGGGGCGAATAAAATTAGAAAGGAGATTGAATAAAGTAGTTTTTCCTGCACCATTGGGACCAATTAAGCCTGTAATACTACCTTTATTTACCTCAATGGTGGCTTCTTTAACTGCTTGAATCCCACCAAAACTTTTACAAAGTCCCGTAGCGACTAACAAAGGTAGTGCAGGTGTTGGTTTATTTTCCATAAAAATTCAACTTGAGATTTTTTCACTAATGACTCAATTACTTACTCAAAGTAAGTTCCTCTTTTTTACCTAAAATTCCTTGGGGTCGCCAAATCATCAGGATCATCAAAATTAGACCAATCACCATGATGCGGAATGCACCTAATTGGTCAGAAGATAAATTAGTAAAAATTCTTGGTAAAAATTCTCTAGTTAAAGCATCGTAACTAAAGAAAATTATTGCTCCTAGTATTGTGCCGATATTATTCCCAGAACCACCCAAAATTACCATAATCCAAGCATCAAAGGTGAGTTGTGGTTGAAAATTATCAGGATAAATGGCGCTGAGTTGCCAAGCTAAAAAAGCCCCCGCGATGCCGGCGATCGCACCCCCTAACATCAGTGATTGGACTTTATACCAAAAAACATTTTTCCCCATAGCCTTCGGTATTTCTTCATCCTCACGGATAGCTTTTAGCACCCGTCCCCAAGGCGATCGCAACAGAATTTCTAACCGCCAAAATACCACTGCTAACACCAGCAGCGACAATAACATCAAACCTGCTGCGGGTTTGTAATCATACAAGCCAATCATCCCGGAAATATAAATTGCAGCAGTCAATAAACCCAAAATAATTCCCACACCCAACCGTGAAATTAATTCCTGCTGCTTACTGACTTTTTTACTAGCATCAGCCAGGAGAGATTTTTGGGCGGCGCGCACCCATCGCCACAAAGCCGAGAAAGTAATCATACCCAACACCGTCAGTAATCCCATCATTACCCCTCTCCAGAATAAACTGGGAGATGTGGATAAGGGTATAGGATAACTTTGGACACCAAAAGCCCCAGAAACCCAAGTATTTCCCACAGGTAACTCTTGATTATTCACCACCAAGCGGATTAATTCTCCCACGCCAATAGTGACAATGGACAGATAATCTTCCCGCAAGCGCAGAGTAGCAAAACCAATAATTAAACCTAACAAAGCTGCTACTGTTGCCCCAATGATAGCTGAAACCAGTATAGGAATCCCCTGAAGGCTTAACAACACTGTAGTATAAGCACCCAGAGTCATAAAGGCGATATGACCAAAATTAATTAAACCAGTGTAGCCCCACTGTAAATTTAACCCTAAACCAAATAGAGCAAAGATGGTGGTGGAAATTACTAAAAAAACGAAATATTGAGCCATACTAATTTACTGCAAATATGCCTTATCCATCATCCTGTACTTTCTCACTGGGGGTAGGGTGGATAAAATTCTCCATCCCCAAACAGCAAGTTTAACTTTAGATAATCTGATCTTGCTGGTCAATTTTCAGGAATAATAGTTTTGTGATTTCGCTAATGTTATCTTTATTATGAACTTGCTGAGAATTAGAATCCATCACTTAATTGAGCAATTAGGTGACGAAGAGTTGGAAAGCGTCTGGGATGCTATCCATGCTTTGCATTGTGACTCCTATATGTGGAAATCAATCCAAGAAGCCAATCAATTGCAGCAACCCTGGGACATTTTAACCCATGAGGAAGCCAAAAGAATGTTAGTGTTTTTCTAAATCCCTAACTCATATCTTGTATCTGGCGACTGGAAGTCACGGCTACACAGGCGAAACCCACCTACGTGGGTTAAAAGCCCTTGTTTTTCCATTAGTCCGCGTAGGCGGACTTTGTTTGTATAGCCGCGATTTTTAATCGCCGGGGCTTTGTGCAATATATGAGCTAACCCTTTCAAGCTAATATTCAATAAACTTAAATTTTTGTTAAGGTAGCATCATAGTGAGTTTGGAAATGCGCTACGCCAGGTCTTTTTTGGTAGACCTCAAGAATTTAGAACCAGCTGTCTACCAAAGGGTATATGATTTTGTCTTTTGTGAATTTGCTGAAAATATTCCTCTACATAGTCTCCCAGGACTGCGATGTCTGGATAGTGAGGGGATTTTTCACCGTTTCACCATCGATAATTATTTAGTGGGGATTGAAATTAGGGGTGAACTGGTAAAATTTCTCCGTGTCGTACCGATGCCAGATGTTTAAGTGCGATGAGAAATGTTACATTGTCAGCCAGTTTGTGAACGATGTTCAATACCCAACACTTAAAACTGTATAAGGCTAGGCAGGGGTGGCTGTAACCATACATTAAACTGGTTTTTGAAGCAATACTTTATTTGAGAATTCCCTATGGATGCAAAGGCACTTTGGCAAAGATACCAAAACTGGTTATATTTCCACGAGGGATTAGGACTTTACCTAGATATAAGTCGGATGGGTTTTGATGACACTTTTGTGGACTCATTGCGGCCGAAGTTTGACAAAGCGTTTGCGGATATGGCGGAATTAGAAAAGGGTGCGATCGCCAATCCGGATGAAGGCCGCATGGTGGGACATTACTGGCTACGAAACCCTGATTTAGCACCCACTCCAGAACTTACCCAAGAGATTGTCCAAACTCTAGAACAAATCGAAGCCTTTGCCGAAAAAGTCCACACAGGTGCGATTCATGCACCTAAAGCTAGTCGCTTTACGGATATAATATCCATTGGTATTGGTGGTTCTGCTTTGGGGCCGGAATTTGTAGCAGAAGCCCTCAGTCCTGATTTCCCTTCTCTAAAAATTCACTTTATCGATAATAGTGACCCCGCCGGAATTGACCGTGTACTCAATCAACTGCAAGACAATCTAGCCAGCACCTTGGTTTTAGTCATCTCCAAATCAGGAGGCACACCAGAACCCCGCAATGGCATGATTGAAGTCAAAGCGGCCTTCGCTAGTAAAAATTTAGACTTTGCTAAACAAGCTGTCGCCATTACTAGTGTTGATAGCAACTTAGATAAAGTCGCCCAAAAAGAAGGCTGGCTGGCGAGATTTCCCATGTATGACTGGGTAGGAGGACGCACTTCAGAATTATCTGCTGTGGGTTTAGTACCAGCAGCATTACAAGGAATTGACGTTCGCGCCATGATCAATGGTGCAAAAGAAATGGATGACGCTACCCGCGTTCCAGACGTGAAAAATAACCCAGCAGCATTATTAGCTTTGGCTTGGTATTTTTCCGGTAATGGCAAGGGTGAAAAAGATATGGTTGTCCTCCCTTACAAGGACAGCTTGCTGTTGTTCAGTCGGTATTTGCAACAGCTAGTCATGGAATCTTTAGGTAAAGAAAAAGACTTAGACGGCAAAACAGTTTATCAAGGTATCGCCGTTTACGGTAACAAAGGTTCCACAGACCAACACGCTTACGTGCAGCAATTACGTGAAGGTGTCCCAAATTTCTTTGCTACCTTCATTGAAGTCTTAGAAGACCGTGAGGGTAAATCTTTAGAAGTGGAACCAGGAGTTACATCAGGTGATTTTCTGTCTGGTTTTCTCTTAGGAACTCGACAAGCGCTTTACGACAATCAACGGGATTCCATTACAGTCACTATTCCCCAAGTCAACCCCCAAACTGTAGGGGCGTTAATTGCTTTGTATGAACGGGCTGTAGGTTTCTACGCCAGTTTAGTGAATATCAACGCCTACCATCAGCCAGGGGTAGAAGCTGGTAAAAAAGCTGCTGCGGCTATTCTAGAGTTGCAATCAAAGGTTGTAGCTGTATTGCAAAAGGAAAAAACCGCCCTTTCTCTGGAAGAAGTCGCCCAAAAAGCCGGTGCTGCTGAGGAAGTAGAGGCTATTTACAAAATTCTCCGCCATTTACAAGCTAATGGTCGCGGTGTGGTATTCACAGGTGATTTGGGTAAACCTGCTAGTTTGAAGGTTTCTTTGGGTTAATTGGTTTAAGCCCAAATTTGTAGGGTGGGTTAGCATTTTAACCCACCATTATCTATTAAATCTAGAAGTTAAAATATGGATTAGTTAACACATATCTTGCACCAGGCGACTGGAAGTCACGGCTACACAGGCGAAACCCCTTCGGGTTCGGGAGTTCGCAATCGACGGGAACCGCCAAGACTGCGACTCCCTCACCGCCTACGCGGGTTAAAAACCTTAATTTTATGTTAGTCCGCGCAGGCGGACTTTGTTTGTATAGCCGCGATTTCTAATCGCCAGGGCTAGGTGCAAGATGTGAGTTAATGCAGTCTTGATCATGAGGGTTAATAAAATGACTCAATCAACGCCGAAACGACCCCTACGGCGAGGAAGAATTTTTCCAGAACTGACTTCAACACCAGAGGAACGGGCAAAACGTAAAGCTGAAGATGAAGTAGTTTATCGCCGTTGTCGCGCTGTATTTGACCGTGTGTGTCCTGAATTGATTACAGAACACTATGGCTGGTATATTGCTATAGATCCAAATAGTGGTGATTATTTCATTGATGAAGATAAAGAACAAGCTCATAAAAAAGCCTTGCAAAAGTACCCAGATGTTATACATTACGTTTTTGGTCTGAATGAAACTGGAACAACTGGCACAATATGATTCAGGGTATTTTTGGGAATGAGGGGCAGCTATTTTTTGAAATTGACTTGATTAATTCTGATGGATTAAATCTGCCTGTGGATGCCCTTTTAGATACGGGTTTCACAGGCTTTATGGCAATTAATATCCAAGATTTAGAGGGTCTTGATTGGTCTTATCTTGGTAATGAACCACTGCGGACTGCACAGGGAGAGGCAAGATTTAAGATTTATTTAGGTAAGGTTTTATTGGATGGACAGCAGTATGAAATTCCTATTTGTGCGGGGGATGAAATCACAGAGGTTTTATTAGGTTCAGAGTGGCTGAAAATTTTGCCGTTGGTTGTGAATTATCAGGCTAGTATTTTGAATTTGGGTTAAGATTTAACTAACCACAGAGGCGCAGAGAACGCAGAGGTAAGAGAATTGTTTTATTTGGGGGTGGTTGGTAAGTCGCGGAGAAAGTAAAAGCGATCGCTCTTCCAATCTTTTCCTTTTTCTCTTCCTAAATAGCCTGTGAGGGGTGAGGAAAGTTCTATTAATAAATCGTGAACTACTTCATCAGTTAATCTGAGGTTATGCGTGGCATTATAATGAACACGAATTTCTATAATTGTGAAAGCCTGATGTGTAAATTTAGAACTGTCGTGATTTTGTTCAGATAGTTCTTTGACTGTTTTGATAATCTGCGATCGCAAACTTATATTTTCGTAAACTTCATTGATATATTTTTCAACTTCTTCATCAGATTGACCTGCTTTTAAATGTTCTTTTAGCTTGAACAAATCTACTGAGTTGCGATAGTTGTTTTGCAGTTTGACTAATTTCTCTAGTGTTTCTGGATTAATGATAGCCATAGCTTGTATTTTTGCTGCATCTTGGAGTTGGTTTGTTGGTTCACCGGGACCGATGATTATTTTAGTGGCCTGATTAAAAAGGTCTGGTCGGCGTAACATTCCCAAATTTAACAGTTGTACTGCGGTATCATTAGGAATTTTTTTACCTGCTTTGCATTCACCAAATAGGGGGTATGGTTTGGAACAAAATAAGTCTAAACCACCAGCACCACCCTTGTGAGTATAGTCAAGGGTGAATCCTAAAAACTCAAGGCTATCACGCACTACATTTTCAAAATCTGTTCCAGCCTGATAGTTACTCTTTCCCTCATCTTTTTGTTTACTACTATTACCTAATGCTGTAATTTCATTTATCCAAGCTAAATCTGCATTAATAGACTGAGTTAGGGTGTCACTACTCCAACCCAAAAAGATTTTAATTTCATTATCTAATTGCTGTGCGGCTGGATTTGTGCTGGCTATTTGTGATAATGCACTTTGTAATTCTTCTATTTCTGGGTGTTTGGGTGGTTCTAGGTTTTGTAATTGGCGTTGGCGTTGGGCGAAAATGCGATCGCTTAACACTGGTTTTGCTTCAGAAGCAGTAATATTAGATAAAAATATTTTTTTACCTATTTTTTCTTGAATGTCAGCAGTAACAGAAATTTCTTTAACCTCCGCTAAATGATAAACTCGCAAGTGAACCACAAAAAGATTTTGTTCTTGTCGTAGTTTCTCGTTTAGTGCTTCTAGTGTCCAGATTGTTAATTGAGATAAAATCTCTAATTCCTGAGTATCATAAAAAGTTTTACAAGATTCACATCTCGCCCATGCTTTAATTAAAAATGGAAAATTTGCAGGATAAAGAGCAAATGTCTCTCCTCGATTCAGAAAATACCGAGATAAAGCTGCTATGGTTCGTCCTTGTATTAAAGCTTCAATATCAGGGACGGGTAAGCACAGCGCTTTCGGAAGTGAAAACGGCTGATTCATTTCTAGTTAGCTATAGATTTAGTTCAATATTATCGTCATTAGAAACACTTTGAGGAATACTAACAGGTAATCCATCATCAGTTAAATTAGTAGGTTCTTGACCAGAAGGATCACTCAGTATTTCTCGAATCAAAGGACTATTTATTGCTAGTTGCTTCTGCTGAATAAAATCGAGTATTTGTTCTTCTTTCAGTTCATAGCTTTCACTCTGATTGTAAACAAACCAGATAGCTAAAAGACAGAAGTGTTGAATGTTAAGAAAGAGGTGATAAAAATAACCCAAAATATGGTAA
>NZ_CAWUOL010000085.1:0-22642 GCF_963923915.1 Nodularia chucula CCY0103
ATTCCTTGTCACTCTCTCCTGGTAGGCATTTATGATTCGCGGATGAGTCTATTGTGCTTTCGTCTGGTCATAAAACATAGGAATAGTTTGGAGCTAAAGTTAAAACTCATTGTAGTTTGCGGACATACATAATTACCCATAAAGTAAATGATGTCCGCAATAAGGAACATCTATTTCCTTAACCTACACTAGCAATATAGGGACTTGTCAACTTATCCAATTGCTGAATCAACAGACTGAGGAACAAGCCGACATCAGTCACCACACCCACCGATTCCACTGAACCGCGATCGCTTAACTTAGTTACAACAGCCGGATTAATATCCACACAGACCATTTTCACCCCAGCCGGAGTCATATTCCCCACACCGATAGAATGGAGCATTGACGATAGCATTAAAATCATCTCTGCACCTTCAATGAGTTTGGCGTATTCTTCCTGTGCTTTAATTAAATTCATTTGGGTATCAGGTAAGGGTCCATCATCCCGAATAGAACCAGCGAGGCTAAAAGGTATGTTATTAGAGACACACTCATACATCACGCCACTTTTAATTACTCCCGCTTCCACAGCCTTGGCAATGCTGCCATAACGACGGATAATATTAATGACTTTGAGGTGATGTCGATGTCCACCACGAACGGCTACACCCCTCTTCATATCTACACCCAGGGAAGTCCCCATCATATTTTGCTCTATGTCATGGACTGCGATCGCATTACCACCCAAGAGCGCCTGGACATATCCTTCCCTCATCAGTTGCGCTAAATGTTCGCCACCACCAGTGTGAATCACTACAGGACCCGCAGTGACAACTACTTTACCGCCAGCATCCCTAATTTTACGTAATTCCCAAGCTACTTGCTCAACCACAAGTTCTACACGTCTTTCGCTGGAAACCCCGGCTGACATAAAGCTAAATTCTTGAGAGTTACGCTGTTCCCGTGATTCTGTTTTGCGGATAGTCCGGATACCGAGAACATCAACAATTACTTTGTCCCCGACTTCTAAATCACGTAACAGTTTACACCTACCTACCAAACCGTTGGCAGTTTGAGTAATGGCGATCGCGCCATCCATGCGTTGATTCTGCACCCGCACCCATTCACCATTAATCCGCACTTCCGTAGGATAAATCGTACTCACATAGAAATCATCAGGAGCCACCCCAGCTTGAATCACAGGCTGTAATTTAGCATCCCGTTCATCTTGGGGTAAATTTACAGCCCCCAAATCAATTAACTGAGAGATGATTTCTTCCATCACCTCATGAGAAGGCGCAGAAACCCGTACCTCAGCCGCAGATGTACTTTGGCGTTGTTCTCCCAAGTTAAAGTTCATTACTTGGAAACTTCCACCAGTATCCACAATCAAATCTAGAGCTTGGTTAATCAAGCCAGAGTCTAGCAAATGCCCTTCCATGCGAATTACCCGGCTTTCTACCGAGACAGTAGCATGAATTTCTGTATCTAATGGTTCTGTGACACGCAGCGTGAGACATTTAGCTGCACCACCGGCTTTCAGAAATTCTGTCAGAGGCGTTTCAATGACTCGGAAACCAACATCTGTTAAACGTGCTTTTAAAGTATTGCTGGCTTTATTCATAATCACAATGCTTTCCACATTCACCGTATTACAGGCAAAGTTGACAGCATCAGCTTCTGTAATTGCTATCCGCTTTTCTGGTGCAACTCGCATTTCTATTAAGCGGTTGGAATAAGCATCAAAAGCGCCAGGATAATACAATAAATAGCCGTTAGCTAGGGGACAAAAGCAAGTATCTAGGTGATAGAAGCGCTCATCAATTAGTCGCAGAGATAGCACCTCAATATCTAGCCATTGAGCCAAGTAAGGGTGAGAATCTAATTCTGAGCGGAAGCCATATCCAGCCCATAACCAACGTCCTTCCCTGTCTAAAAGTGCATCACCAGCACCTTCAAAGGGTAAATCTTTGGGGAGTAAATTAACCGTATAACCGTTTTGCTCAAACCAGTTTTTAAAGAAAGGCTCTTCACCTTGACGTTCTTTATGCAGAAATCGACTGAGAACGACATTTTGACCCAATACTAAACCAGCGTTGGCGGTAAACACCATGTCAGGCCAACCGATTTCAGGGGTAACTAAATCCACAATAGCGTGTTGTTTCAGGATGTGGTACAGCTTCTCCCACTGTTCTACGGCGCGATCGCGCGAAGACTTGTGAATATTCCCCTCCATCCAAGGATTAATCACATAATCCACATCGTAGTGGTCAGGGGCGCACATCAAGAAACGAATTAAGGAAGTCATAAAAATATGATTACTAGCGTTGAGATGCTACAAGCCTACTGCAAAGAGAGTTTTTTGTGGTGATATTTTTTTTGAAACCACCTATTAACTGCTTAATACACAGAGGTTAGAGACAACCCACAGAAAAAGATACCACAGTTGCTCACTAAATTCAGTACACACACTAATATTAACAATCTTCTCATGTGGCAAAAAATAAGATTTTACTATTGGGAATAATAACTATTGCAAATAATCATATTAAGGGTTTAACTGCTTCCTATAACTCTTCTTTGTGACTTATTTACCTAACTCACATAAAATTTCCTGTATATTCAGCCATTGTCACATTACCGAAAAATTTTTTAACTTTCGACTTGTCATTTTTAGGCTCTAGTTTTAATATAACTGAGTAGGTGACAATAGGTAGCAATAAGCTATGGGCGTTTATGGTATTACTATCGAATATCGTTCGCGGGAAGATGAAGCTCTCAAGAAATTTCTGATTTACAGCCTAATTGGTTCTATGGCTTTACACATCACTGTACTTTCTTTAGGTATAGGTAATCTGCTGACGAGAGTACCAGCAGAGATTGAAGATGAACCAATAGATATAACAATTATTGATTTTCCTCTTGAGGAGCTAAAAAAAGCACCAGAAGAAGTTGTTGAAGAAGAGAAAATACCAGAGCCGACGAGAAACGAAGTAATTGCAGCAGAGTCCCAGCCACAAATTACGCCACAACCTCCTGTAGTTACACCACCACTAACTACCTTTAGCCCACCAACACCAAGAGTTGAGACTTTAACACCGCCACCACCTCGACCACAAGCAGCACCACCACCACCCCCACTACAAGCAGCACCACCACCACCCCCACTACAAGCAGCACCACCACCCCCACCAACCGCCCCCTCACGGCAAGAAGCTGTAGCCAAGTTAGAATCTTTACTGACATCGGAATCGTCAGAATCAAACATTGCTGCTCCCCCGATAATTGAAAGTAATAACAAACTACAAGAAATGTTAAGTGGTATTAGAGATTCCAGAGTCACTCCGGAACCCACAGCTAGTAATATTCCTGCTCCCTTAACAAATGAAAGTAGTAACCAACTACGAGGAACCTTAAATGGTATTAGAGATTCCAGAGTCACCCAGGAAACTACAGCAAATAATTCTACTCCCACGAACAATACAAGAGTCCAACGTTCTGCACCCCCAGCACCAGTAGCAGCAGCGCCAACTACCGTACCAACCACTCCAGCAAGAACCGAGCCACAACCTAGTAATACTCGTGGTAATCCCAATGGTTCATTAACTGGACGTGCGGCCTGCGTTCAATGTAATACTAGTTATCCAGAGTTTGCTAGACGGCAGGGCATTGAGGGCAGAGTAGAAGTAGCGGTTGATACTGATGCCAGAGGTAATGTTACAAATGTGCGAATTGTTAGCTCAAGTGGTAACAGAAGATTAGATGAAGAAATGAAGAAACAAGCGGCTAGTTGGAGACTCGAACCCTCAGAAGGTGGGAGACGCAGTGTTTCAATAGCTACAGACTTTGCCCTGGAAGGTTCACAGCGACACCGCCAAGTTGAGGAAAGGCAAAGAGAGGAACGGAAAAGAAAAGAAGAAGCAGCAGCCAGAGAAAGGAGTCGCCAGAGAAGAACTACCAATACTCCTACACCACCTGCAAATGAAGCTAAACCTGCAACTCCACCAGTGAGAACACCTAGCCAACCTGCTGAAAATAATGCCACAGGTTCATCCCCTGAAACTAGGACAAATGCGACTCCTACTTCTAGCCCAGCAAATCTGAGGGATTCTTTGCGAAATGTTGAGCGTGAGTCAACCTCTACAAATTCAGCACCAAAGCCAGAACCCGTAACACCAGCGCCAAAGCCAGAACCCGCACCACCGCCAGCGCCAAAACCAGAACCTGCACCACCACCAGCGCCAAAACCAGCAGCAGCGCCACCGCCAGCACCAAAACCAGCAGCAGCGCCACCACCACCAGCACCGACTCAAGCTGTCGAACCAAGCACAAATCGCCGTCCCCGTGCGACAGAAAATCCTCCATCTTCTAATGAAAATCAGTTGCGGGATTCTTTACTGCGTAGTCGGGAACCAGCGCAGTCGGAGTCATCTGAAAGTAGCAGCGAAGAGTAAGTAATGGGACTGTTGTTTCATTAGGATAGAATAGGGATAAATTCTATATATTTGCTAACTCAGCATCATTGCCCATGACCACTTCTAATCGTAGTTACCACATTATTACTTTCGGTTGCCAAATGAATAAAGCCGATTCAGAGCGCATGGCTGGTATTTTAGAAGACATGGGTTTTGAATGGTCTGAAGATCCTAATGAGGCAGATTTGATTCTTTACAATACCTGTACGATTCGGGATAATGCTGAACATAAGGTATATTCTTATCTAGGTAGACAAGCTAAACGTAAGCATGAGCAGCCTAATTTAACCTTAGTTGTGGCTGGTTGTGTTGCTCAACAGGAAGGAGAAAGTCTGTTACGACGCGTGCCAGAATTAGATTTGGTAATGGGGCCGCAACACGCCAACCGTCTTAAAGATTTGCTGACATCAGTATTTGATGGTAATCAAGTGGTGGCTACTGAGTCGGTTCACATTATGGAAGATATTACCCAGCCACGGAGGGACAGCAGTGTAACTGCTTGGGTAAATATAATTTATGGTTGTAATGAACGCTGCACCTATTGTGTGGTTCCTAATGTGCGTGGTGTAGAACAATCTCGCACTCCAGAAGCTATACGTGCGGAAATGGAGGAATTAGGACGACAAGGCTATAAGGAAATTACCCTTCTGGGGCAAAATATTGACGCTTATGGTAGAGATTTACCGGGGACAACTCCAGAGGGTCGCCATCTACATAATTTCACTGATTTACTTTACTATGTGCATGATGTCCCAGGAGTAGAGCGGTTAAGGTTTGCTACTAGTCATCCCCGTTATTTTACTGAGAGGTTAATTAAGGCTTGTGCAGAGTTACCCAAGGTATGTGAACACTTTCATATTCCTTTTCAATCTGGGGATAATGAGTTGTTGAAAGCAATGTCACGGGGCTATACTCACGAGAAATACCGCCGGATTATTGATACGATTCGTCGGTATATGCCGGATGCTTCTATTAGTGGTGATGCGATTGTCGGGTTTCCTGGAGAGACGGAAGCACAGTTTGAAAACACTCTGAAGTTGGTAGAGGATATTGGCTTTGATTTGTTGAATACTGCTGCATATTCTCCCCGTCCGGGTACACCTGCGGCTTTGTGGTCCAATCAACTGAGTGAAGAAGTAAAAAGCGATCGCCTACAAAGATTAAACCATTTAGTTAACATTAAAGCATCCGAGCGATCGCAGCGTTACATGGGACGCATTGAAGAGGTCTTAGTAGAAGACCAAAATTCTAAAGATACCACCCAAGTCATGGGGCGAACTCGTGGGAATCGTTTAACTTTCTTCACCGGAGACATCAACCAATTAAAAGGGCAAGTTGTCAAGGTAAAAATTACTGAAGTTCGCGCTTTTAGTTTAACTGGTGAACTTATAGAAGTACGACAACCGATAGCAGTTTAAAAAGATGGTTCAGCGTGTGGAATTTCTCAAACTTACGTAAACACCTGGAAATGATCAAAAAATAGGCTCCAGCGCTAGTGGTCACGCATTGAGACTAACTAATTCGTCCAACTCTTGCTGCATTTGATTCACAACTAATTGATAGCACTCATCTACATAGTGGCGATCGCTTGCCGCCTCCCGGCCGTATCGTTCAAATATAATGGGTTTACACACCCGTGTTTGAATAGGCACTGGTAAGGGAATATTCGGTAGGGGTCCAATTCCTAATCCCCAAGGTAATCCTAAATAAATAGGAAACACCACCGGGTCAATTCCAAACAACCACGGCATTCCCCATTCATGGAATTGCTGCAAAGTTTTATACACGTCAGCCAACACAAACAGAGTATCATGAGCGCCAACAGAAATCACCGGTACAATGGGGACATTCTCCCGTAGTGCTAGTTTAATAAATCCTTGCCGTCCTGCAAAATAAATTTGATGGCGCAAATGATGGGGTCTGAATATATCTTCAGCTCCCCCAGGATATACCAGTACACTAGCGCCAGAACGCAAAGCCGCATAAGCCATTTTTGGATGAGCCGTCACCGCTCCAGCCTTAGCAGCGAATTTTGCTATTTCAGGGGTAAGTTCCCAAACCTTGGGATGCATCAGACCGTAAACAGGTTTTTCAACGCCAAATTTGCGGAACCAATCATACATCATCATTGACATATCTGGAGCCGATAGTCCCCCATTGTGGGAACCCACAAATAGGACTTTTTGATCCGGTGAAATATGATGCCAACCACTAGTTTTAACTCGAAAATAGTAATGATACAAAAATCCCAATACAGGCATTAATGATTGAATAAACTGGGGATCTCGATCATCTAAAGACCAACCGAGTTTGTTTTGGCTTTTCTCTTTCTGTTTTAGCATCTAGCACTATTACATAGAATTATTGCAAGTGTGAATATTGCTTTTGTGAAATTCAAATTAATCGAGTATATTTATTTATGTTACACTAAATTAATGTAACACGTTGCCATTACATTAATTGTTGCTGACAATAAATATGTTTTAATTGCATATTAAAGAAAGAAGACGATGGACTCAAACCTCAATAGGGTTTTAAACAAGTAATTGCCATCAGATTGCATCTAGCTTTTATGGATGCAGAATCTGCATAGGCGACTTTTGATCATCTTCTCAAGATGATGGCGATCGCCAACTCTATCCCTATGCAGAAAATACAGGAAGATTTTTCCTAACTACTATCATTGTTCCCACCCATTCAAAGATAACTGCTGTCAGGAGTCAGCATACCAACCCCATAACGAAAGAAAGTGTCACTTCGTCTCCATCCAGTTATCACCGGCGCGGACATCTACTAATAATGGAATGCGTAAAGAAACAGCATTTTCCATCACGGATTTAATTTGTGGTTGCAATTCTTCCCACTCTTGGGGAGGAACTTCAAATACCAACTCATCGTGAACTTGTAACAACAAACGCGCTTGATATTTCTGCAAAACTTCATGCAGTTTAATCATGGCTATCTTGATAATATCAGCACTAGAACCTTGAATAGGAGCATTAGCCGCAGAACGCAATAATCCCGCATCTTCAGGACCAAGATTTTTTAATTTGCTCAAATCAATGTCTTCAGGATTGCTGTTTCTGAGTTTTCTTAAACTATCATGTTTAAAATCAACATAACGCCGCCGACCGAGTATAGTTTCCACATAACCTTGGGAAATTGCTTGTTTTTTCACCCCTTCTAAATATGCAAAAACCTGGGGATAACGTTTATTAAATCGCTTAATAAATTCATTAGCAATATTTTTATCTATCCCAGTAGAACGGGAAAATTTCAAGGAACCCATCCCATAAATTACACCAAAATTAATAGTTTTTGCTATTCTGCGTTCATCTGATGTAATATCTGCCTTGTCAAATACCAACCGCGCCGTAACAGTGTGAATATCTTCATTTTGCTGATACGCTTGTAATAATCTCGGTTCTTGACTTAAATGAGCCAAAATTCTCAACTCTATTTGTGAGTAATCAGCCGCTACCATTAAATATCCTGATTCCGGTAAAAATGCTTTGCGAATTTGGCGACTAAAGGCTGTCCGAATCGGTATATTTTGTAAGTTGGGACTAGAAGAAGATAACCTACCGGTAGCTGTAACTGTTTGATTAAAATTAGTATGAATGCGCTGAGTATCTGAGCGGACTAATGCTGGTAATGCATCTACATAAGTAGATTTTAATTTCGATAAGGTGCGGTACTCAATGATGGCATCCACAAACCCAGTTTGATCAACTTCTTGGAGTTTTTCTAATGTTCCCACATCGGTAGAGTAACCAGTTTTAATTTTGCGGGAATATTTGGTACTTAATCCCAATTTGTCAAATAAGATAACGCTTAATTGTTTGGGAGAACCTAAGTTAAATGTTTCTCCAGCGATGGAAGTGGCGGTTTCCTCTAATTTGGCTAAATCTATTTCTAGTTGTTGGGAAAGTTCTTGCAGATAGGCTGAGTCAATAATCACCCCGGTGTATTCCATCTCTGCTAAAACTGCTTCTAGTGGTTGTTCTATTTCTAGTAATAATTTATGTAAAACGGGAGTTTTTTCTAGTTCTTCCCGCAGTTTTACTACAAGTTGCCATGTGGCGTAAACTTGGAAGCAGCAATAATTAGCGACAGCAGGAATATCTATATCCGCAATGGTTTGACCTTTGGGAACTAAAGTTTCATAGCTGGTTAATGTTAATCCTAAATGACGCAATGCTATATCATTTAAGTTGTGGCGATTGTCGGGATTAATCACATAACTGGCTAACATCGTATCAAAGACAATTCCCGCTAGTTTAATTCCTTGACAGCGAAAAACTAAACGGTCAAATTTCCCATTTTGAAAAGTTTTGGGATAATTAGGACTGGTGAGAATTGGTGTGAGTTCTTGTAATACTATATCTCGACTCAAGTTTTTTCCAGTTGTATGAGCGAGAGGAATATAAGCTGATTCATCTGGTTTCGTTCCCCAACAACAGCCAATTCCTACTAATGTTGCATCTCTGGGTTCTAAATCAGTGGTTTCTGTGTCCCAAGCGACGGGTGTGGCTGGGTTAGTGAATGTTTCTAATATGTGGACTAATTCTGTTAATTGGTCTGGGGTGTTAATAATTCTGGGTTGAATTGGTATCGCTACTTGCTGTGAAGCTGCGGCTGTTTCAGCAGGAGTAAAAAATGATATATCTTCTGCGTCTTCGTTGTTAGTTGCTGGAGATATTTGTGCAACTTGTCCCCCAAAACGTTGCTGAATTTGGTTGATTTTATTTAAAAAAGTTTTAAATTCTAATTTCTCTAAAATCGGTGTGAGAATGCTGGTGTCAAATCCGGTTAATTTACAATTTTCTAAGTCGATTTCTAGGGGAACTTCTATCACAATTTTCGCTAGGTATTGGGATTTCTCCGCATCTGCTTTCCCCGCTTGCAGTTTTTTCTGAGTTGCGCCTTTAATTTCATCTATGGCTGCATAAATATTAGCCAGAGAACCGTAGGTATTGAGTAAATTTATGGCTGTTTTTTCACCTATTCCTTTGACTCCAGGAATGTTATCTGATTTGTCACCACAGAGAGCTTTAAAGTCAACTATTTGTGTGGGTAATACACCCATTTTAGCTTTGACTTCTGCTGTACTAAATTCGCTGATGCTGTTTGTGGAGCGTTTGAGAGCATCGGGGCTAAAATTTAAAACGGTGATTTGTTGTTCTGGGTTAATTAGTTGAAATAAATCCCGATCGCCTGTTAAGATTTTAACTTGATACCCGGCAGCAGTGGCTTTTTGTGCTAGGGTTCCTAAAACATCATCGGCTTCATAACCAGGAGCGGTGAAAATGGGCAAGTTTAAGCCTTGGAGCAATTCCTGGAGATTTTTTAAATCAGGAACAAAGTCTTCTGGTGTACCGGGACGATCTGCTTTATAGGTATCATCAGCTTCGTGGCGAAAAGTGGGTAATCCTAAATCAAAGGCGATCGCCATTGCTTCGGGTTCTTGTGTCCCGATGACTTCTAATAGACATTTGAGAAAGCCAAAACATACACTGGTAGGAATCCCTGTTTTAGTCCGCAATCCGCCATCTCTTCCTTTAGCGAATGCGAAATAAGAACGAAACGCCAGGGAATGTCCATCTACCAAGATGAACGTGGGACTTGTGGAGGTGACAACATCTGAAGATTGAGACATCACGCTATTACTGCTAACCTCATACTGAGAGTTGAAATCTAGGGAATTTATGGACAAAGCATCTGCCTCTAATTTGACAAAAACTGATAATTATGATATTGCATCACCAGATATTAAATTATTAGTTTTAGATATAGACGGGACTATTTCTGGAGAGTCTAACACTGTCAGCGCACCTGTAAAAGAGGCGATCGCGGCGGTACAAGCCAGAGGAATCCAGGTGGCGATCGCTACTGGGCGAATGTATTGTTCAGCTTTACGCTTCCACCAAGAAATTAACTCTATGCTACCACTATCAGCTTATCAAGGAGCTTGGATTCAAGACCCAGCCAACCAAAAAATTCATCGACATTGGGCTGTTTCCAGAGACGTGGCGCATCAACTACTAGACTATTTTGAACAGCCCCAGATGCGATCGCACTTATCAGTTCACTTCTACATCAACGATCAGCTTTACGTCCGAGATTTGAGCCCAGAAACTCAAATATATGCCCAACGTTCCGGTATTACCCCCATTCCCGTAGGTGATTTGCGCCAAGTCCTCACCAATGAACCCACAAAAATCTTAGCCTTATGCGACGATGCTGAAGTTATTAACAACCTACTAGGAAACCTACGCCGCCAATACACACCAGCAGAACTGTATTTAACCACATCTGTAGCCACCTTTTTTGAAGCTGCTAATCCCTTAGTCAACAAAGGAACTGCGGTGCGTTACATAGCCGAAGAACTACTAGGCTTAGAAAGCAACAATGTCATGACAATTGGTGATAACTTTAATGACTTAGAAATGCTGCAATATGCTGGTATTGGTGTAGCGATGGGAAATGCGCCAGCAGGAGTGCAAGAAGTAGCTCAATGGGTAGCACCTGATGTGGAGCAGGATGGAGTAGTCGCAGCCATCGAAAAATTCTTACTGTCCTAATAAAAATCAGAAAAGACACCGACGACTGTCCGTGTTTCGTCTCGGTGCCTTCGCTGGTTCGCTCCTCACACACCAGATAATATAGTCGAGATCATGAAATAAGTCAAAACTCCACAGGAGCCACAGCACCCAGTCGATCTACCAGTAAACACCGCAAAACACACTGTGTAGCAATCATCAATCCTAATCTAGCTTGGGCTAACTCAGGGGCAGAAATTTTCACCTTTCCCCAAATCCGACATTCACACCAAAAAGACTCAAAAGCTTGGCTTAAATCCCAGGCCAACTTTTCCCAATTCACCTCACCATTCACATCAGGACATTCTAAATTGTCAATCACCCGCACCAACTCCCAAACCAAATAACCCTCAGCTGGGTGAGTGAAGCGGAGTTTTTGCTCATCCTTCAGCCAAGGTATTTCTACTGCTGACAGCAAAATTCCATCATTTATAAGTTTAATTAATCCTTCGCGGTGAGCTAACCGTAACAGTGAATAGCAGCGAGCATGAGCGTATTGAATGGCAAACAAACGGGACGAATTATGTCTAGTAATTTTGCGGGTTCCCATTTCTCCCTCCCCTTTGACATTGCTCACCACCAATCTTTGCAACCAAACAGCTAAAAACCCCTGAGTTAATTGCAAATGAATCCATCCTGGAGGAACTACATCCAAGGTAAAAGCCTCACTGTCCTTTGCTAATAAAACAGAGACAATACCACTAGCTATCTCCAGAGTTGGTTGATTATGAAATTTACTCAACTGTAAAGCTGCACCAGAAATGTATAAAATTCGGCTATGATCTCTACTCTGGTATAGAGGCAATTTTTGCCCTTCCCTGCTATTCCACTGCCCATCCAAAGTATCAAAACTCAGTGCATCTACAAAGTAACTGTTTAATAAGCTCTTGATTGCTATATAATTACTCACTGGTAGCTATAGATATCAGGATAATGCCCCAAAAAGGTATCCTTTAGTGATTTGTATATTTTCTTCAACTATCTTAAGATATAGATCTAAACTTCATGAAGAAAAATGAGAGTAGCATAAAATTTGATGAATATTCGATGAATAGTAAGTAAACTTTACTACAATAATTGTACAGTAGGATGTATAACAAAAGAGTAGAGTGCAAAACAACTGCTTTTCTACTCTTTGGATGGCTGACGCTGTTAGGCGTTAAGCCGACTCCGCCAACACAAAGACACTCCTTGCACCTTTTTATTACGTCTTTGTCTTCAGCCGAACGCTCTTTGTTACCTATGCAATCTCCATCTTCTTTTTCTGAGGCATCACGCCCCTTTTTGACTTGGCAACGAATTCTTGACTGGGCTCAAGAACACTATCGCTGCCGCACCTTTAGCAAAGATGAACGCATTCCAGCCCGGCCTGGTTTGCTCTACTTGGTGCAAAGGGGTGCCATTCGTATGGTAGGAACCGCACAAGTTAGTGCCACTGCCAGTCAGTTAACTTCTCGACGCATTAACCGAACTCCAGAAGAAGCCTTCTTGGGTTTTGTGGGTGCGGGACAGCCGTTTGAAATTGTCGCCCAATCACCATTCACGCTCCAAGCATACGCCCACGTTGACCAAACTGCGGTGCTGTGGATGTACTGGCACGACTTAGATAACTGGCCTCATTTTCGTCGTGAAGTGATGGATGCCTTTAGGTATCAGCACCAACGTAAACTACTTTGGTTGAGTGCTTTAGGACAACGACGCACCATTGATCGACTCTTAGGATTCCTCACACTATTGATTGAGGAGTATGGAGAGCCATCTATGAGCGAAACTGATCCTGATGTGATTCGTGGTTATGCTTTGCCTTTCCCCTTGACTCACGCCCAAATTGGTAGCGCTATCGGTTCAACTCGTGTAACCGTAACTCGCTTGATGGGTAAGCTGCGTCAACGGGGTTTAATTCTCACCCAAGGAGACAATCTCATTTGTTTACCAGCAGATTCCATTAATCGAGTCAACTAAAATTTAGTTGCTATCTGATGAGAAACAGCCGCAGTAAGTTAGAGTCAGCAACAATTACTTACTGTTTGGTTTGAGCAATCTGTTTGACCACCACAAACAGATTCCGCTTAACTGGAGACTATCTTAGTCAAACAATTTCCAGGCTCGATTTGTTCCGTTTACCAAAACATTGAACCGGGAGATTAAATGTTATTGGTATAATACTGAGCGCAGAATTACAACTGCTTAATTGTCAGGGTTTAATTGTCTGTAACATTCTGAGCATTTGCGATCCATGAGCAGTTTATGGCCCTTGCGTCCACCACAACGGCAAGGGCTAATGGCTGTTCTTTAGAAGAGGCAGGGGGCAGGGGGCAAGGGAGAAGAGGAAAGGTTGTTAAGCTGCGGTCTGTGTCAAGTAATTTCTAACCTTAAAGAATATTTTCAACAATGAGACAAACTAAAAAAGTTGTTAAGCTGCTCTAACTCCCCCCGCTCCCCGCTCCCTTGCTTCTTATGGGTGCTGGGGATTGGGTTAATACCCTGATTATGGTACTGGTTCAAAATCATAGCCAGTGCGCGATCGCTCACCTGGTACTATTGTTACTAACTGCACACCAGCGCTGCGATCGCCTGAAGGCAAAAATCGAACTGTCCCAGCCGCCCCACTAGCGGTAAAATCAGGAGACAAAAGTGCTTGTTGTACACCCTCACGGGTCGGATTTCGTTCTAAGGCCGCAATTAGGGAAACAGTGGCATCATAAGCCATTGCTGTGCGCCAACTGACATCACCACCCCACAACTGGCGAGATTGTTGGGGAAAATCCGCGTTGAGATCGCCTAAAATATGCCAAGGAACTGCTACTACCATTCCCGATGCTTGTTCCCCACCAACTTCTAAAGTTTTGATGCTGTAAACATCATCCCCACCTAGCACATTTAAGCTTTTCCGGTTAATTTGGACTACTTGTAAGGCTTTATCCAAAGTTTCAGTATTACTTGCTAACATTAAAACTTCTGCGCCTTCTTGAGTTGCTCTTTCTAGACTTCTAGCCGCACTAAAATTAGCCTGTGACAAATCAAATTCACTTAATACCCTTCCCCCTTCCAGAGAAAGAGAGGAAACAAACTCAGTTTTCAAAGATTGACTATAGTTACTCTGGGAATTAAAGAAAACAGCCGCCTGGGTTTTCTGCAAATTTTTCACCATATAATTAGCCAAGCTTCTGGCCGCCATAAAATCACTAGGGACTGTGCGGAAAACGTAAGGACTAAAGTTAGTAATTTTCACAGAAGTGCTAGTGGGAGAAATGGCCACTAATTTGCCACTATCATAAACAGTACCTGCTGCTAAAGTTGTATCACTAGCATTCGGTCCCACTACCCCCAATACATCCCGATTATTAACTAAGCTGTCAGCGATTTGCTCAGAGATTGCGGGATTATCATCATCATTAGCTATCCCCACCTTTAAAGGTACTCCCTTAATACCACCGGCAGCATTCACCGCATTTTGAGCTTGGGCGACACCCCGTAAAATTTCTAAAGCAGAATTGGGGTCACTACCTAAAGGTACAGATGCGACAATGCTATAGCTTTTATCAGACCCAATGCGGGCATTATTCAGATATATCAGGGATTTTGGGTCATTACGCTGCTGTTGTAAAGAGGTTTCTAAACTAGAAATAGCTGCACCATAATTTTGATTAGCTAAAGCTTGCACAGCTGCTTGTTTACCTGGATTAACCACACCTGGGGTTAAAATCCTTTCGCCAAAACTAATGCGATCGGCAATAGATTGATTACTAGGTGTTGTTGAACCATTATCAGCCGAATTTTGGGGAAATATTTCATCTTTAAATAACCATAAACCACCACCAACTAACCCCACTGTAACCATTAGGGACAATAAAAGTACGGTAGTTTCATTTCTCTGAGACATAGGATATCCTAAGTTATCAACTATAATGCTTCTTTGTGGAAGCGATAAAATGTGCAATTGATCTATCGCCAGTCAATTGCTAAAGCATATTTAAAGTATTAAAGATAATACCTTAAAAATCAGGCGAAATATCGCTGTGATTGCTATAGCTACTAATCCCCCAGCTAATGCCAGTACCACTAAGGCCTGAATAGTAATACCTAAACGGAAAAAGGGCAGAAAGAAAATAATTGCAAAAGTGATTCCGGGAATAATTAATAAATCAAATTTTTCAATCCAGCGCCTGATTTGAGCCAGAATTAGCCCCCCTAAAATTACCGCCGCAACTACTAGAGTAATTATGGGATTTGGTAATAAACTATAAACTGCGATCGCAATTAACGCCCCCTGAAATCCACTAAAAGCAGCTCCACCCAATAATTCCAAAGTAGAAAAAGCTGGTTGAGATACTACGGGCTGTGGTTGTGGTTGTGGTTGCGGCTGGGGTTGTGGTTGCGGCTGGGGTTGTGGTGGTAATACTGTGGGACTTGATTGATAAAACAACGCACTGAGAACATCATCAGCCGATTGAAAACGTTGATTTGCCGCCGGAAGTAACATTTTGTCTAAAACATTAGCCAACCGAGAACTGACAGTAACTTGATCTCGCCATTTCCACTGGTTAGTATAAGTATCAAACAACTGAATGGCTTCCTCTCCCGTAAGCAAATTCAGAATAGTCACAGCCAAGGCGTATAAATCTGTCGATGGAAAAACTCGACTTCCAGACATTTGTTCAGGGGGAGCAAATCCCATAGAATAAATACCAGTGGAAGAAGCCGCGCCACCAGATGCGGCATTTGTTACCTGCTTCACCGCGCCGAAATCTAGCAGAAACAGTTTTCCATCCCGCCGACGCATAATATTAGAAGGTTTAATATCTCTGTGAATGATATTTTTATCATGGACAAACTGCAAAACCGGCAGAATTTCTTGTAGTAGTTCTAAAACTTGATCTTCGGAAAACTTGCCCTGACCAAATGCTTCTTCCTCCAGGTTCTGACCATCGATGTATTCTTGTACCAAGTAAAAAAACTGGTCTTCTTTTCCTACTTGCAAGCTATTGAGAGTGATGGGAAAAAATGCAAATAAATCTGGTATTTGGTCGTGTTGGCTGCCTATTTGGGCTAAAACTTCAGCTTCTCGTTCAAATAATATTTGTGCTTGTTCTAGTTGAGTTGGGGACAAACTCCCCGCCGGTTGGAACTGCTTAACTACACATTGACGCATTCCCGGTATGCGGCGATCGCGTGCTAAAAATGCTGTGCCAAAGCCCCCTCTTCCTAGTAACTTAGTTGGCACATAGCGACCATCTAACAGCAGAGGCATCCCACAATTAGTGCAGTATTTTTGTTGAGTTGTTTTCAGAGCCGTAACATCATCTAAATCTGTAAAATAGTTTTCTGGACGAGAGCAACTAGGACGAGTGCAGTAAACTTTCATTTTATTTATTAGTCAGAATAATTCGTAATTGATCATTCGTAATTCGTAATTTTTCTGCCATGAATAAATTGATTTACTCCCAACCACTAAAAAAATGTATTTTGTCAACCAATAAATTACGGATATTTTATCCTCAACTTATTGATTACGAATTACGAACTACGAATTAGTAATTATGAGATGTTAGCCTCTTCCGAAGGATTAGTAGTAGCTGTATCCAGTGTATTTACTACCAATTTTTTTTGTGATAATTTTAACATATCTTGATCCCATTCTGGGGTAGCAAACTGGGGTAAAATTTCCTGACTAAAAGCTTCTGCTGCCTTAGACCGATAGCGATTGGGATTAAAAATCATCCACAGGGTGCGCTTAACCACAACACCTTCAATCGGGATACATCTGAGTACACCCATTTGTAATTCCTTAGCGATGGCTGAGGTAGAGACAAAAGCCGCACCTAAGCCTGACTGCACGGCATTTTTGATGGCTTCTATAGAATTAAGTTCCATTTCAAATTTAAACCGCCTCGTATCAATATCAGAGCGGGTGAGAACCTGATCAATCACCTTACGGATAGTTGATTGGGAGTCCAGAGCAATGAATTGGAGTTTGTAAAGGTCTTCTTTTTGAATTTTGTCCAGTTTGGCAAAGGGATGAAATATCGGTAAAATCAGGGCTAATTCATCCTCAGCGTAGGGTATGATTTCCAAAGATTCTGACAGTTCCGCCGGAATTTCACCCCCAATAATTGCCAGGTCAATTTGTCCATTAGCCACACTCCAAGCTGTGCGCCGGGTAGAGTGGACGTGTAACTGGACTGCCACATCAGGATATTTTTGGCGAAACATCCCGATCATTTTCGGTAATAAATAAGTGCCAGTGGTTTGAGAAGCGCCGACAATTAAAGTACCCCCTTGGAGATTTTGTAAATCTTCAATGGCGCGGCAGGTTTCCTGACATAGACTGAGGATTTTTTCCCCGTAGCTCAGGAGTAGATGACCTGCTTCAGTTAATTGGGCGCGACGACCTCCACGGTCGAATAAAGGTACATCCAGCTGTCGTTCTAAATTTTGGACTTGTAAACTGACAGCAGGTTGGGAGACATAAAGACTATCAGCAGCGCGTTTAAAACTCCCTTCGGCGGAGATCGCCTTGAGGATACGCAACTGATCTAAAGTAAAAGGAAGGTCAGACATAAGGCTCAACCCACAAATTTTGAAAGGAGCAGTTTGGGTAACAAATTAATCCGCGTTGCGGAGTCATTAGTTCTGAGTTAACCACAGCCATCCAGGACAAAGTATACAGTCCCAGCAAGTAATGGTTAATGAGTTGCAGATTCAACTGGGAAGCTTTACCGAAGAGGTAGTACCACGACATTTTGATAAAAGTCTCCTTGTGAAAACTTTGTGGTATTGGTTGTACTGAGTTAAATTTTGGTTAAATAACGTCACTTATGTATACTATGCTGTATTCTTGGCTTACTCCCAGTCATTTTGTCATGTTGGGGTTGCAAATAGTTTTTGCGATCGCTCACAGTGGCGGAGCCGCCCTCCGTCCTTGGGCAGAAAAACACATAGGAGCAAGGCTTTATCGCATTGGCTTTGCACTAGTTAGTTTACCTTTAGCTGTAATTTTAATTATTTACTTTTTCAATCATCGTTATGATGGTTTGCAACTTTGGCAAGTTCAGGCAGTGCCAGGAATCAGAGAAGTAGTTTGGGTATTATCAGCGATTTCCTTTTTATTTTTGTATCCTGCTACCTTCAATTTACTAGAAATTGCCGCTATTCAAAAGCCCCAAGTATACCTATTCGAGACGGGAATTATTCGTATTACCCGCCATCCTCAGATGGTAGGACAAATAATCTGGTGTTTAGCTCACACCCTGTGGCTAGGAACTACCTTTACAGTGGTGACTTCCCTCGGCTTAATATTGCATCACTTATTTGGAGTTTGGCATGGCGATCGCCGCTTGACCGCCCGCTATGGCGAAGCCTTTCAACTAGTGAAACAAAGGACATCAATTATTCCTTTCCAAGCAATTATTGACGGTCGTCAATCGATCAAATGGCCAGAATTTCTCCGCCCTGCCTACATAGGAGTAGGAATTTTTATTGGTCTGTTATCTTGGGCGCACCCCCTGTTACTGGTAGCAACTAGTAGGATACAATGGTAGTTTAAGACGATCCCCAACAGAAACAGAAAATAGTAACGACTCAGAAATTCTGCTGTTCAACTTCTACCAAATCAATGTAGTATGAATTTAAATAGCTGTCAGTCGGGGTGCGCTTAGTCAGTTTGATATTTGATCTTACTTGGTGGGTTATCAGTCAAATACCTGCAATGGAGAAGTGATAACACAACAATCTAATTTCCTTTTACACAGCAACAAAGAGGAGTTAAAAAACCAAAATATACCCGGAAAGAATCTCCGTGATTTTTAATCACAGTGAATATAAACACTGTAATAGTTGCATAACTATGGTTTCCCGAAAGTTGATGTAGTCAACGACTGCCTTGGCGATTCCTGGGACTGATAGCTAGTTTAATATCAAAACCTTATAAATTTAGAGGCATCATGGTGTTGTCGGTTAGTGAGCGGACATTTACACAAGAAGTTTTACAATCTCCCATCCCTGTTTTAGTTAATTTTGAAGCCCCCTGGTGTGGCTTGTGTCGCCTGATTCATCCTCTGTTGTTTCAATTTAATGCTCAATGTAGTGAGCAAATTAAGTTAGTAGGGGTGAACGCTGACGATAATTTTAAATTGGCTAATACTTATCAACTCAAGTCATTACCAACTTTAATCTTGGTGGAAAATGGCATAGTTCGCCATCGCCTCGAAGGTTTTCGTGGCAAAGAAGACTTACGCTTGGCTTTAGAAGAAATTAAACTCACCTACAACAACCGTTCTCAAACATACAACAATCTCACAACAATAGACTGGGAATGTCGTTCAGCATAAATCAGGTAGACCAGACTATTTACTGGTAATGACTAACACTATGATCCACTTGTGATTCCCTAGTAATCAATGACTAAAATATAAAACCATGCTTAATTACCCCGCCCAATAAGCTTTGGGTGGGGTATTTTATCCTCAAGGGTGTGTGTCACAATTATTAACAGTTCTGCCTTAGTCAAGAATACTAAAAGTAAGCATCAGTGATGGAAGTAATTTATGAGTATGCCTGGCTGATTCCAGTATTTCCCCTTTTAGGGGCATTGCTGGTAGGTCTAGGGTTAATTTCTTTTAATCAGGTGACAAACCGCCTCCGACAACTCAATGCTGTATTGATCATCTCCCTGATGGGAACAGCCATGAGTTTCTCGCTGGCCTTGCTGTGGAGTCAAATTCAAGGACACGCGCCTTATCTCCGCACCCTAGAATGGGCAGCAGCAGGGAATTTTCACCTGAGCATGGGCTACACTATCGACCACTTAACAGCCGTGATGTTGGTGATTGTCACCACAGTAGCCCTATTAGTCATGATCTATACAGATGGCTATATGGCTCATGACCCAGGATATGTCAGGTTTTACGCCTATCTCAGTTTATTTGGTTCCTCAATGTTGGGTCTAGTAGTTAGTCCCAACCTTGTGCAGATTTATATATTCTGGGAACTAGTGGGGATGTGTTCTTACTTGCTGGTCGGCTTTTGGTATGATCGCAAAGCCGCAGCCGATGCTTGTCAAAAGGCATTTGTCACTAACCGGGTGGGTGACTTTGGTTTACTACTGGGCATCCTGGGACTGTTCTGGGCGACGGGAAGCTTTGATTTTGGGGTGATGGGCGATCGCCTAGCCCAACTAGTAGAAACAGGTTCTATCAGCAACTTCCTCGCCATCCTCTTGGCGATTTTAGTGTTCTTAGGGCCAGTAGCCAAATCCGCCCAATTTCCTCTCCATGTCTGGCTCCCAGATGCAATGGAAGGCCCCACCCCCATTTCTGCATTGATTCACGCCGCCACAATGGTCGCCGCCGGGGTGTTCCTGATTGCCCGGATGTACCCAGTCTTTGAACACGTCCCAGTCGCCATGAACGTCATCGCCTATACGGGGGCATTTACGGCGTTTTTAGGGGCAAGCATTGCCATTACCCAAAATGACATCAAAAAGGGTCTAGCTTACTCCACCATCTCCCAATTAGGCTACATGGTGATGGCTATGGGCTTAGGCTCATACAGTGCGGGATTATTCCACCTGATGACTCATGCCTACTTTAAAGCCATGTTGTTCTTAGGTTCCGGTTCTGTAATTCACGGTATGGAAGGCGTTGTTGGTCACGACCCCGTTTTAGCGCAGGATATGCGCTTGATGGGAGGACTGCGTAAGTATATGCCCGTGACTGGCATTACCTTCTTAATTGGTTGCTTGGCCATTTCCGGTGTGCCACCTTTTGCAGGTTTTTGGTCAAAAGATGAAATTCTCGGCAATGCCTTTGAAGTTAATCCCCTGCTGTGGTTGATTGGCTGGTTAACTGCCGGGATTACAGCTTTCTATATGTTCAGAATGTACTTCATGACATTTGAAGGCAAATTCCGGGGGACTGACGAGAAAATCAAGGCTAAACTCAAAAAAGCCGCAGCGCCAATTATTTTGGAATTAGATGCAGCTGCACCGAATTTTGGCCCTGGAGCCATGAAACAAGGAGAATTGGCAGCATCTGGTAGCCATGATGCCCACGGACACCACAGTGATACTCCCCATGAATCGCCGTGGACAATGACTTTGCCTTTGGCTGTTTTGGCTATACCTTCAATGTTGATTGGTTTAGCGGGAACACCTTATGCTAATTACTTCGAGGAGTTTATTTTTCCCCCCAGCGAAACCCTCGCGGAAGTTGTGGAAAAAGCTGCTGAGTTCAACCCCAATGAGTTTTACATCATGGCCGGGGCTTCAGTGGGTATTTCTTTAATTGGCATTACCTTGGCTTCGCTGATGTACCTGCGGGGTAAAATTGACCCTGCGGCGATCGCATCTCAAATCAAACCACTTTACAATCTATCCCTCAACAAATGGTACTTTGATGACATTTATCATCGTGTCTTTGTTCTGGGCTTACGTCGTCTAGCCAGACAAGTCATGGAAGTTGACTTCCGGGTTGTGGATGGTGCTGTTAACCTCACAGGCTTCTTTACCCTCGTCAGTGGTGAAGGTCTGAAATACCTAGAAAATGGTCGCGCTCAATTCTATGCCTTAATTATTTTTGGGGCGGTTTTGGGCTTAGTGATTGTCTTCGGTGTCACCTAGTTTTCTTAGGGGTGGGCGGCTGTCCGCCCCGACATTATTTTTTTTCACGCAGAGGCGCAGAGTCGCAGAGAGGAATTGAGAGTTGCGTTTGAAAAGATGACAACATTTTTTATCGGCTCTTTCTCTGCCCTCTTAATCCTATAATCCTGAGCATCCTGATTCTGACTATGAGAAAAAACTCTCATAATCGTCATGACTACCAATCCAGAACCATATAACTGTATCACCTGCCAAAATCCCAATTGCTCGATAATTGCGAGTTATTCGGACAGACCAAATATTTTCCTGATTATTTATACATTTGAAATGTAAAGACGGATGAAAAGGATTGTCTCTCCATAACCGATAAGCTTTTCTCGCACTCTGTCTAACTTGCTTGTTAAGAGACTGATATTCATCCCAAAAAGAAGGAAGGGTTGCTGACTTCATAGGTGTTTATGACCTGTACCTCTACATACACCAAATCTAGTGTTTTCTGAAGCCAGAGCCAAATCCTGAATTTATAAATTCTCGTAGTCCATAGGTTTCGCAAGTCCTTCTGCAATCTCTC
The DNA here is from genome assembly GCF_963923915.1 of Nodularia chucula CCY0103. Classification (NCBI taxonomy): domain Bacteria; kingdom Bacillati; phylum Cyanobacteriota; class Cyanophyceae; order Nostocales; family Nodulariaceae; genus Nodularia; species Nodularia chucula. Next base: position 22,228 of record NZ_CAWUOL010000085.1, read on the forward strand.
TTTTAGCACGTTGAGCAGATGCAATCAATTTTGATTGAGTTGTTTTAAATGAATTATCCCATTTTAATTCATCTTGCAAATCTTCCAAGTAATCTCGAAGATGTTCTACAACTCTGTTTTGTACATCTTCAGGCAAAGATTCCATCATCTTAATTACAGTGGTAATTTCTGGAGATGACATAATAAAATTTTCCTTTTAAACTTTACTCGTCTGCTTTGTTAAATATAGCTGAATCAATATGATTAAGACTATTAACTCTGAACAGTCAGATAGCGAAGATAATGAAATACTCCCAGAATACGATTTTACCGAAAATTTGGGTTTAAAGCCCCGTCCACTTCGGCAAGCTCAGTGCGACGCTTATAGGACGGCTTTGGTGATATTATGTTTTTAGCGGTAAAGCGCACAAATAAA
>NZ_CAWUOL010000086.1:0-22626 GCF_963923915.1 Nodularia chucula CCY0103
AAACTCGCTCTAGGCCTACTTGTGTGTACACCGTAGCCTCGCTTGCGGGGAGGGGCTGGGGGTGGGGTGACATGATTGTGGTAATGGTGAATAATTAAACTTCTTTCAAATAGTAATTAAAGCGTTCCCGCAGTTTTTCTCCACTCATATCCTGACTCCAGTATTCTACCATTGTGTTACCAAATGCCCAAGCGTTGAGATCAGGGGTAGCCGAGTTTTCTATTAATAATGGCCAGAGAGATAACAGGTCAAATTTAGTAGCTTTACCATTACCTGTATGTAATAGGGAAAATAGGTCATAGGCCATTTGCAGCTTACCAATTACAATGGGCAATTGTTCCACTGGTATTTGCTCTGCTAATAAATATGCCAGAGTGGGAGAACCTGTTGATAGGGTGGAAATAAATTGCAGTACAGGACTTTTAAGCAATGCAGTTAGTCCCTGAGTGGTAGCCATTTGGAAGGTGTAGTGGTCAATAATCTTAGCAGCTGCGGTAGTACGAGCTTCGAGATTACGTAAAAAGCGGGCTAATCGTAATTGTTTAGCTGGGGCGATCGCATCTATAATTTGCAAAGATAGGGCTTCAATTCCCCAGGCGACTCGACCTGTTTTGATATCGCTGGTGACAATTGGTAATACTAAATTACAGAAATTATCCAAAAGTTGAGCGCGGTATTGGGTAGCCTCACGAATTGCAATTTCCTTGGGGCGATTCCCCTGAAGCCAATCATAAGGTGGTTCCCACTCTCGCATAGGACGTAAACGATCTACTTGGGTAATTACTGCAATAGCTGGTAAGTCTGCAACTTCCCCCTGCATATCGTGAAGAAAATCTACATCCATTTGTAGGGCAGGATCAAGCGCAGGGGTAACTAATAGGAGTAAATCTGCGTTACTTGCATAATCCAACACTAAATTTCGCAAATCACCACTATTTACTTGTTCATAACCTGGAGAATCCCACAAGGTTAAACTTTCCCCAGTGGAATTTTGCCAATGATAATTTTGAATCTGATCAGTGCTGGGTAAAACATCCACCTCTGCGAGATCAGCCTGAAATAAAGTATTAATTAAGCTGCTTTTTCCCGAACCTGTACGCCCTACAAGCAGAATATTTACTGGTTTTTGAGCAACTTCCTCGGCTGGTTCAGCGTTGGCTAAAATTTCCCGCAGGTTTTGAGTTTTGGCTGTAGGTTGTGTTGTTGTAGAAATACTTACTTCGGCAATTGGTAATGTATCACCACTATAAAGTGCGATCGCCTGACGGGATAAATTCCTCAGTGCATTTTCTCGCAGTAGTTGCCCTAAATTGACTAATAACTGCTGAGTTGCTTGGTTAGTGTAACCCTTTGTGGCTTGCTTGGCCACTGCAACGACAGGATTAAATAGCCATTGCGCCCAATTCCATACCTGAAAAACTTTGCGCGCCGATGGTTCCAGTTTGCGATAAACTTCATAGGCTTGATAAGCCTGTCCTACTGTCACCTGATTCAGTGCTGGTGATAACTTCTGCATCCACTGATCCAAATCGTCCATAGTTCCCCGAATTAACCCGTAGGCTTGGGGTATATAAATATTTAACAGGGGATATTGTACTTGAGGATAATATATGTGTGCGATCGCTGTCACTAAATCTTGGCATCGTGTCCAAAAAGTTTGCCAGTCTTCCCAAATCGGGCGGTCATTTTCTGCTGCTTTAAGAATTTGTTGCAGTGCTATTTCTGCTTGCTGAATATTATCGTTTTGATCTACTAAACCTACTGCATCATCAGCCGCAGATTCCAACTCTTCCGTAACCTCCGCCAATGCATCTGCTACCACATTCATTTGCGGTTTAGTCCACCTCACCAATAGCCAACGCCAGCCCACAAATACCAGAGTAAATATACCCCAAATCCAACTAATACCCCAGGAATGAATTTGCATCCCTGCGGAGATTAGCAAAAAAGTAATGATTAGTGCAATTGGTAATGCTAATACTACCCATTGCCACAGTTTTAATCGCAGCATTTTTTGGTGATCCGCCCTAAATTTTGACACTCCCTATATATATAATAAATTTATCCCAAAAAGTTTTTATGGGCAGTGACACTCTCATCAAAGCTCGGTTATCTGCATCTGCTGCCACAATTCGAGCAGCATACCTTAAAAAACCTATCGGTAAAAGTAACGTTACGGTTGCTGAAATACATATTCAAGGTGATGTAGCTTTTTCTGTAGGAGCAACCTCTAGAGGCGGAAACAAGAGTCCCATTCCTCAACCCAAACCCAAATCAGAAGGAGGGCAATTTGAACCCACAGTTGACTCCCGTACTCATCGCCTTATGGACACTGATGCTGAATATAAAGTATTATCCACAATTGCAGATCAGCTTGAAATACTCTACGATCTTCAGGTAGAAGGGAATCTTTATCTTTACACAGAACTACAACCCTGTGAAAGTTGTGAAAATATTATAAAGCAATTTCAAATGAAGTTTCCAAATATCAAAATAGAAGTATTTTGGGACTATCCCTATCCATAAAAAAATTATCAGGGAGGAACTTATCATGGTAATTAAATCCACCCCATCTATAAATTGGAAAGTATATTATACAAATAATATACCTGAACCTCTAGAAGCTTTATTTAACAAAATTAGGCTAGAACATTATGAAGAACTATACGAGCCAGAGGCAGATGGCACAGCTTCACTGGAAGATACTTTAAATGAAGTTTTAGCAGCACTGCGTAGTAATAATAATACACTCAGTCATCTTCGTTATGTTTGGATGGCACTCATCCTAGCTCTAGTGGTAGAGCCTACAGTAAAATACTATCAACCACAGGGTAATATATCACCAAGAAATATTATTAATTTGATGGTTAAATGGATAATTGAGACGATTAATAAACCGATTGTCTCGGAAAATAATACAGAAATTAGTGTTGATAAATTAATTGCTAAAATAACAGTAAATTTTGATTTTCAAACAGAAATAGCAAGTCTCCAAATTATCAATGAGGCACTAGATGTATTTCGTAATGCAGTTCGGGTTCTAGATTATAATCAAGCTGTAGAGTCCATTTTAGAAATTTTAGATGATTGCCTAGAAGGATATGCAATTTTTCCTGGTTCCTATGGAAGAAGAGAATTATTTGAATGGTGGCTCTTCGATGTTGTGCCAGCTAGTTTTTATTTAAAGCCACCTAAATCATTCTATGTAGTAGAAAGCTTACAAAATAAAGAAACCATTACATTGCGCCAAACTAGCTTAATGAATGATATTAGCTCTTTATTACAGTTAATGGTTAAACTAGATATAAATAACGAGGACAAGAAAAATTTACAGCATTTATTTAACTACAATAATATTGCCAAGGACAAACAAATAAATATTGAGTTCAACAGTAGCAGTTTTGATTCAATTCTTAACACACGTAATGATGTAAAAATCACTCAATTTGTTTAAATTCATAATAAATTAAATAATTTAGATCAATGAGCGCACAAAAAGATAATAAAGAAGAATTAGTATCGGAGTTTCTTCAGTCTCTCCAAGATAGAGAGTTAATTATTGAAGAAGAGAGAAGTTATGGAGAAGAATACACAAGTAAACTTAAAATAGCTTGTAATAACTTTCTCGAAAAAGAATCTTTGCAAGTTGGACAACTTGTAAAATGGAAAGAATATCTCAAAAATAGGAAAATACCTCACAAAAATCAACCTGCTATTGTTGTGGCTGTTTTAGATGAGCCTATTACGAGTAGTGAAGATAAATCTGGTAGCCCTTATTTTCTAGAAACACTAGATATCATATTGGGAATCATGATTGATGATCATACTTTTCTAACTTTTTACTATGATAGTAGGAGATTCGAGGCTTACTAGATTGCCAAGTTACAGCACTTCCCTGTGTTATGAGGTAGAAGAACCCCACCCCCAACCCCCTCCCTGCAAGCGATGAGGGGGCTAAGATGTACCTTATATAATTGGAAATCGCTGTATTACTATCAAAAAGTTGATAATATGGTCATTCTGGTACTTTAGACAAAAGGGATGTCTAGGAGTGCTAAACCCACAAATAATTATATTATGGCTCCGCTCATGATTAATTTTATTGAAAACCCTTTGCTGGCTTCTTTTGTCCTTTATTTTTAGTTTGAGATTTATTCACTTCTGCAATGGCTTCTTGAAATAAATTATGCAGATGTATAGGTACACTGGCGATTTCTGGTAAATCTGGCTCGATAGATTTATTAAATTCCTGTAAAAGTGCATCCAAGTCATTTGTTAAATTAAACTCTGGACGCTGCAAAAAATCTTGCAACAGCTTTTCTAATTGAGTTGGATACTTTTCGGCTAAACGATGCCAAATAAAAGCATTAATACTTTTGTCTTCTAAGTAGTAACGAATTAGTTTTTCATTACCTTCAAGATTTTGCCCACTCTCAGATGAAAGAATTGCTTCTATTCTACTATAGGTTGGTAAAAATATTTGTCCCCAACGGGGATGAGAAAGGGCTGTAACTTGCTCTGCTTTCCTCAGTTCAGCAGGTAAATCTACCTTTGGCATGACCATTTTACTCTTGCTATTACCAGTATTATCTTTAAATATCTGAGAAACTGCATTAGAGTCTGCACCAAATTCTTTAGTAGCTGTTTGGATTTCTGCTTCGCTAACTCCAGCTTCTTCTGCCATTTCTGCCAGAGATTTGGAAGTATCAATTCCTGCATCAGCTAACCGTTTTTCAGTAATTAATGCTTGAAAATCGGCAATTTTTTTATTTAATTGGTATCCTGCTAATGTAATTTCATCACTGCCAAAAAAGCTCACAAAATCATGATGATACTGTTCTACAGATTTCCAAGCTTCTTCTAATAATTCAGGAGCGTCACTGTAAAGATGATGTTTATGGTTTTCTTTAAAATTCCCAATAGCTACAGCCAGTTTTGGCTTACCTAATTTACCCATTATTGTATAGGGACTAGAAAACATCCAGTAGTTATCATTAACGGGAAAAATCCGAGTTAGTAATATTTCTCCTATTTTTAATCGAGATAATTTTTGTAAAGTTTCAGGGTCGCTGGGCTTGACAATGTAGTGCTTATCTGTAAGCCAGTTAGTAAATTCAAAGCCATCGGGTAAAATATTAGTTATGGCAAATAAACCTGTAAAACTATGATGCCAGTTTTTGACTAAATTACCATCGCTCTCTGATAAATCTAGACGGTTTTTAATAAATAAATCTATTGGTGACTGATTACCAACTTTCCCTTCTATAATAAAGCTGTCAATAATGAAATCTTGCTGATGATCTCCGGTATTTCGCTTTAGCTGTAATGCGGCATAAGTTTCTAGTGCTTCTGCTAGTTCTCCTTCTGCATCCAGGACAAAATCAACTAAAGCTTGTTTCAATTCATGAGAGCGTTGTAAGGTTAAATCCACAGGTAAATTTTTTAGCTATACCTTCGCAGTGTAAAATTTTTAGATTGGTGTTGGCATCTAGCGATCGCTAGATTTTATGATGGTCAACTATGCCTTAAGAAGTAGATCCCAGTAAAAGTAGGGAATCAGTGAGATTTATATTAAATCTGCCATTTTTTGCTGCAAATGATTGGTCAATTCAGTTACAGCTTTCCTGGCCTGCAAACGATTTTCTTTATAGGCTGGGTAAAGTTCTGAGACTGATATAGGTTCACCAATGGTAAGTTTTACCTTTTGTTTGCCCAGTCGGGGAGATTGAGATGTTTTATCCCCTGTAATCAGGGCGACCATTTTCCATAAAATTAATGTGGTTTCGGCAAATCTTTCGACTGTAGGTTTTTCGCGGATATAAATACCAGAAACGGCGACAAAACTTTCTACTAATCTCATGTGCCACATTCGGGAATTGGCTTCTTCCGCAACGCGATCGCCTAATGCTATCTCCACAGGCGATAATGTTTTAATATCCTTAAAATCTTCTCTAAATATATAATTCCAGCCAGCCTGTTCTACCCGGCGACAGCGATCGCTCAATTCTCCTTTGGGTGGTAAGTTAAAATATTCCTCAGATATGCGTAAAGCTGTATTTAACAAAGCCTGTAACCGCATAACCAAAGCCGCATTGCGTTCACCGGTTTCTACTGCTACCCTTTCGATATTCGGTAAACTTTGATGATAAAATCGCTGATAAAAATCTTCCATCAAAGATAATAAATGTTCTGCTAAAGTCAATAACCGGGGATAAAGGGACTCTAAACAGGGAATTTCGCTATGTGCTTTTGCCGTCACCACCAAACCACTATTTACTTCTAACTCACTTAACAAATCCGCGATCGCACTCCAAGGCGCAGACACATAACTATATTTAATCCCAACTGGTACAATTAAAACTTGTTCCGAGCGTTCCTGCTTTTGCAAATCTTCCGCACACCAAAAGCCTAACTGAGCGATACCCGGTTCTAAAGGACTAATAAATTCCGACAAACCATTAGTAGCACCTTCTGGCGCAGCAGCCATTGGGAACCTCCCATTAGCAAATAAATCACGCGCCGAACGTAACCCCGTCCAATCAGCCTTACCCCTTTGAATCGAAGTTCCACCCAACCGCGAAGCCATCCAACCCGCATAAGCACCCGCCCAGAGAGGAATACCCCGATCATAGATAAAATGAGCATGAATCGGCAGTTGTAGCGCTGTGTTCTGTTTTCGTGCTACTTTTGGCACGAGTTGAGAAAACAAATAGCCTAAACAAAATGGATCATCTGTTTTAGGATGGCGAAACGCTAACAAAAAGCGAATCTTTTTTTCTTGAAATTGGCGATAAAGATCCACCAATACCTCTACGTTATCAGCTTCCACTTGGCTAATAGCCGTTTTCCAGCTAATCCAACTTGGTAGCAACAGATGAACACCTCCCAGAACTAAGGGATTAAACGCCGGCGGAATAAATTCTAAAGGTGCTTGTGCTTGGTAAATTACATTCGACAAAGTAATTTCCTCCTCATTGCTGGAAAATTATACACCTAACTGATTTTAAACATTACTAATTCTCAAAAGGGAAAACACGATGCGACTGTCACAAATGTTATTCGTTACACTCAGAGATGACCCGGCTGATGCGGAGATTCCCAGCCATAAATTATTACTCCGTGCAGGGTACATTCGTCGCATCGGGAGCGGTGTTTATGCTTATTTACCCTTGATGTGGCGGGTACTACAAAAAGTTTCCCAAATTGTCCGAGAAGAAATGAACGCCACCGGCGCGCAAGAATGTTTGCTTCCTCAGTTACAACCGGCGGAATTGTGGAAAGAATCGGGACGCTGGGATACATACACCAAAGCCGAAGGAATTATGTTTTCCCTGATTGACCGTCGGGAACAACAATTAGGATTAGGACCGACTCATGAGGAAGTGATCACAACTGTTGCCCGTGATATGATTCGCTCATATCGCCAACTACCGTTACATTTATATCAAATTCAAACCAAATTTCGTGATGAAATTCGCCCCCGGTTTGGCTTAATGCGGGGAAGAGAATTTATCATGAAAGACGGCTATTCTTTCCATGTGGATGAAGCTAGTCTGAAAGAAACCTATCAAGATATGTATCAAGCCTATAGCAATATGTTACGCCGTTCTGGTTTAGCATTTCGGGCTGTAGAAGCTGATTCTGGCGCAATTGGTGGTTCTGGTTCTACAGAATTTATGGTATTAGCCGATGCTGGAGAAGATGAAGTTCTCTACACTGAAGATGGTAAATATGCTGCTAACGTCGAAAAAGCCATTTCTTTACCTGCGGATGCGGAAACTTCCCCTTTTACAAGTTATGAAAAACGGCAAACCCCTGGAACAGAAACTATAGAAAAAGTTTGTAATTTTCTTAAATGTTCGCCCACCCAAATTGTCAAAAATGTCCTTTATAAGGCAGTTTATGCTAACGACAACACTTTACTGGTTTTAGTTAGCATTCGTGGCGATCAGGAAATAAACGAAGTTAAACTGCTGAATGAATTAGCAAGATTACCAGATCAGTATAATAAAGCTTCAACAGTGTTGTCTTTAAATATTTCTGACATCAATGATCAGAATATCTGGGCAACAAAATCTTTACCGCTTGGCTACATCGCTCCTGATTTACCCGAAGATTATATTTCTACTCGTAAATTTACAAGGCAAGAACTACAAGAAAATTTGAAGTTAGAAATTGTTGATCTTGATCAGATTCTTCAAGATTTACCAGTATCTTCATCCTATGATTTGAGTGATGTAAGAAAAGCTGCTACTACGGAAAAGTTTGCACCTCTCCAAGTTGAAAAAAAGTTTAATGTACTTGTAAAATTAAGAGAATTACAATTGCAGTATCCAACTGGTATTCTGCGGTTAGTCGATAACACAGCTGTTGATTTAAAAAACTTTGTGACTGGTGCAAATGAATCTGGTTATCACGTTGTGGGGGCTAATTGGGGAGAGGAGTTTAAATTACCTGAGTTAGTAGTAGATATACGGAAAGCCAGACCAGGCGATCGCGCCGTTCACAATCCTGAACAAACCTTACAAACAGCCAGAGGAATTGAAGTAGGGCATATTTTCCAACTGGGGACAAAATACTCCCAAACAATGAATGCAACGTATACAAGTGAACAGGGGGAAGAAAATCCCTTATTTATGGGTTGCTATGGTGTGGGTGTATCCAGGTTGGCACAATCGGCTGTAGAACAATCTTATGATAAAGATGGCATTATTTGGCCAGTAGCGATCGCACCATATCATGCAATCGTCACCATTCCCAATATCAAAGATGCTCAACAACTGGAAATTGCCCAAAAACTTTACACCGAACTCAACAAAGCAGGGGTAGAAACATTACTCGATGACCGAGATGAACGCGCCGGAGTAAAATTTAAAGATGCCGATTTAATTGGTATTCCCTATAGAATAGTCACAGGTCGAGCTATTAACAATGGCAAAGTTGAAGTAGTGAATCGCGCCACCCGTGAAACGCAAGAAATAGCCATTGAGGAAGTAGTCAGCACTCTGCAACAGTGGATTAAAGAAGCAATAACCGGATAAAAGACATCTTGGGGCAGGCAAAATGCCTGCCATTGTACCCTAAACATTAACAGAAAATTGGCAATTTTTAAATATGTAAAATCGCTCACTTAAACCTAGAATCAGAGAAGACTTAAGTGTATGTGAATATAAATATTTACCTGTAAATTTCAGGAACTAGCCATTGAAAATTTGATTAATATATTAAAAGACCAGATTCACTAAACACGCAAAAATCTACAGAAATTTAGACACCTCATACCTATGGAGATTTAATTTCACCAATAGTGAGGATGCAGAGTTTTAAATATTTGCTGATTTTCCCTGCTAGTATCCGTATTTTCTGAAAGGATTATATTTACATTAAGGTTGAGGTGATGGACTGTAACTGTCAACCTAAAATTAAACATGAAATACAGTTACTATAGGTGCAGGATGATAAATTGCTGAAATAGCATCACCAAAAAGATTCCTAATTTTAAATCTCACAGTGGGATGGCAAGAAGCCAAACATCATGTCAGCACAATCTTCATAAATCCAGACATCTTGAGATTTTACGAAACTCCCCAGGTATCCATATCGTCTTTTAAACAAGCTGCTCCTCTGAACCACACTATCTCACTCGTCTGTCACCAAGGTTTTAAATATGAACAACGAACAAGGATCTAAACGTATTTCTTCAGGTGTAATTGCAGCAGTTTCAGCAGCAGTTATAACGGTGGGTGGTGGTGTAGCTTGGCTTGCTTCCAACCAAACACCTACAACAATCCAGCCATCTCATAACATTACACAGCCTAGCCAACCAGGACAAGAGCAAACACCGAGTGTTTATTGGCTTAAACCCACGGATACAAGTTTTGATTTAGTTCCTCAGCCGATTCAAATAGCCGCAACACAACCCAACCAAGCCTTAGAACAAGCTTTTCAAGCCTTATTAGCTGGACCCACAGAAGGAACTGATTCTACAACAATTCCCCAAGGAACCCAGTTGCTAGGGGTAAAACTGGAAAATGATGAAGTTCACGTTAATTTATCTGACAATTTCACCGAAGGTGGCGGTAGCGCCTCAATGATTGGTCGGGTGGGACAGGTGGTTTATACTGCCACAACACTAAACCCCAACGCTAAAGTGTACATTGAGGTAGACGGTCAACAGTTAGATATTTTAGGCGGCGAGGGTTTAGAGTTGGAACAGCCTTTGACTCGTGAAAGCTTTCAACAAAACTATTCTCTTTAGTGGGGTAATTCAGTGAACAGACTGGCTGTTCACTGAAAACTAATAACTGAATCAGCTTTGGAAGTTCAGCACCCGAAAACTGCGAGCTTGGTTTTCTAGCCTAGTGGCCAAGCGATCGCACACCCAATTACAAAATTCAAAAATCTAGCAAAACCAAATCCCTGGACTGCGGCGGCGCAAGCATTTACTGGGGAAATCTGTGTCACTTCTACCAACTTCTTGCACCCAAGGCGTTACCAGTAACGCTTTTTTGATGAGGATTTCCCCGCCAGAACAGAGAATTTTACCAATAACTCATTTTGATATCTACATTAATAGCTAATCAGGATTAATAGCTAATCAGGGTTAATTCGCATTAAAGCCTGGCCATATTCCACAGGTTCGCCATTTTGCAGCAGAATTTCCATCACCTGACCGGATACCTCAGCCTCAATTTCATTCATCAGCTTCATAGCTTCAATGATACAGACTGTTTGACCACTGCGGACGCGATCGCCCACTTTCACAAAAGGTGCTTCACCCGGTGCAGGAGCGCTATAAAATGTTCCCACCATTGGGGAATCCACTTCTACTAATCTTTTATCAATAGTGGAAGGAGGAGTTGCTGACAATGGTGTACTAGAACTAGTTACCGTACTCTCTAAAATCCGACTTGTTCCCACCTCCGTCACCTGAGTTGCTGGTGCGGGTGTTGCTACTGAACCAGATTTACGTACAGTTAGTTCAAAGTCATCGCTTTTGAGCGTTACCTCAGCGATATCTGTTTGGGCGATAGTTGCCAACAATTGGCGGATTTCATTAAATTCCAATGGCACAGTTTTTATTACCTCGACCTAACCGTAAATCAAAATTTTAATTATGGCAGGGATTTAATCCCTAGAACAGGGATTGAAATCAGAACGTTCCTAGAAACAGGCTAACTTATTCCCTGCCCAGATATTTATCTTCACGAGTATCAATTTTGATACGTTCGCCTTGAGCTACAAACAACGGAACCATTACAGTTGCGCCGGTTTCCAGAGTAGCTGGTTTAGTTCCACCGGTAGCGGTATCACCCTTGATTCCTGGATCTGTTTGGACAATTTCCAAAACTACAGAGTTGGGTAATTCCACTTCTAGCACTTGCTCACCCCAGCGAATCACATTAACTTCCATACCTTCTTTGAGGTATTTTACGCGATCGCCAATTTGAGCAGAACTTAATCTGCTTTCCTCATAGGTTTCCATATCCATAAAGACGAACTCCTCACCCTCTTTATAGGTATGCTGCATCGTGCTTTTTTCCAAATTCGCTTGAGGTACAGTTTCCCCAGCGCGGAAAGTTTTTTCCACAACACTACCACTTTGGACGCTTTTGAGTTTTGTCCGCACAAAGGCAGAACCTTTACCCGGCTTAACATGGAGAAATTCCACCACCCGCCAGACATTCCCGTCTAATACAATTGATACACCGGGTCTAAAATCGTTACTGGATATCATGAAACTTTCAAATTTTGGAAGACAATCGGCATTTATTGTACCCTTCAAGAGTGGCAATTAGTCATTAATCATCAACTAATTAGTCTAGTGATTGGGAACTAGCGAGCAGGTTTACCCTGTTTAACCTGAAAGTAGCCGCCGGGAACGAACATCCACCAGACTACTTACTAGGAATGAATTTTAGCTTTTGATTTCATTCCTGATCCTTAATTCCCTTATTCTTCAGCACTCGTACTATGGGAAGATGATTGATGAGTTAAGCCTAGTCAACAATTTTAAGTTGCGTTTGAGTTATTCCATCATGTTTAACATATTTAAATCCTGGCTGAAGAACAGCCTAACTACAATATTGTTACTAACAATATTTCTAGGCATCACCACAGCTGGCTGGACTCCTCCTAGTAACGCCGCCTTACCCTCTGGAAATGCAATTACTGAAGGCAAAGCTTTATTAAGGTATGCACTCCCGATAGACAATCAACCAGTCCGGCAACTCCAAAGCAGTTTGGAAGATATTTCCACCCAACTGCGAGCAAATCGGCGCTGGAGTGCTATACTCAGCGACCTCAAAACAGCATCACGGATTCTGGATAAACCTAATCAAATCCTAGCAAGCGTTCCTGAAGAACGCCAACCCCAAGCCGAAGCTTGGATGACTGAGTTGAAATCTGGGGTAGATTCACTCCAAGAAGCAGTGAAAATTAAAGACAAAGAACAAATTCTAGCAGGGAGAAACAAATTACTCGATATAGTCACCCTTTTAGAAGAGTCAATGGTGTCAAAATTCCCCTTTGAAGTACCTGCTGAGTACAGTAACCTGCCTCAACTCAAAGGTAGAGCTACAGTGGCCATGAAAACCACCAAGGGCGATCTGACTATGGTTTTGGATGGTTACAGCGCCCCTGTCACAGCCGGTAACTTTGTAGATTTAGTCCAAAGAGGTTTTTATGACGGCTTAGAATTTACCCGCTCAGAAGAATCTTACGTTTTGCAAACCGGAGATCCAGCAGGAAAAGAAGTAGGTTTTATTGATCCTCAAACCAAACAATACCGTGCCATTCCTTTAGAAGTCTTGGTTGAAGGCGACGAGGAACCCACATACGGAATTACTCTCGAAGAAGCCGGACGCTACCTGGATATGCCAGTTCTCCCTTTTTCTTCCTTTGGTGCGTTAGCAATGGCTCGCCCTGAAACCGAAGTCAATGGCGGTTCCTCACAATTTTTCTTCTTTTTGTTTGAGCCAGAACTGACTCCAGCTGGGAGAAATCTGTTAGATGGACGCTATGCTGTCTTTGGTTATCTCACCGCAGGTAAGGATATTTTAGATAAGCTGAAGGAAGGCGACAAAATTGAATCTGCCACTGTAATTCAGGGAATTGAAAATCTAGTTCAGCCCCAAGCAGCCTAAAAAATTTTTCAGTCTTAAGTCCTGAGTAGATATCAGACTTTGAGGAGTTTAATTAAAAACTCCTCTTTTCTTTAACTAATGACTAATGACCAATCCCCAGTCCCCAGTCCCCAATCCCCAGTCCCCAGTCCCCAAAGTTAAAGATATTGGCGAACAGGGAATTTTAGAAAAATTGCAGCGTTTCTGTCCTCCAGGAGTGATTGGTGATGATGCAGCAGTCCTGGTAACTGCACCTGATCAATCTTTAGTAGTCACCACAGATGTACTCGTTGATGGCGTACATTTTAGTAATGTCACCACATCTCCAGAAGATGCAGGTTGGCGGGCTGTGGCTGCGAATTTATCCGATTTAGCGGCAATGGGGGCTTCTCCTCTAGGAATCACCGTCGGTTTGGGACTACCAGGGGAAGTGATGGTGAGTTGGGTTGAGCGCTTATATCAGGGAATGACAGAATGCCTACATAAATACAATAGCGTCATTGTGGGCGGTGACATTGTGCGATCGCCTGTCACAACCCTTGCCATTACCGCCTTTGGCCAAGTTCATCCCCAGAGAATTATCCGTCGTTCTGCCGCTCAAATAGGTGATGCCATTATCGTTACAGGTGTTCACGGAGCATCCCACGCTGGATTACAACTGCTCCTACATCCCGAATCTGGCCAAAACCTCACAGACACAGCCCAAAGAACACTCATCAAAGCACACCAGCGTCCCCAACCCAGACTAGATGTTTTACCCATACTCTGGCAAATTCTCCCATCCTCCCATCCCCCCATCGCCGGCATGGATAGCAGCGACGGCCTCGCAGATGCAATTTTGCAAATTTGCCGTGCCAGTGGTGTTGGCGCTGTCCTAGAAGCTAGGCAAATACCCTTACCAGCAACTTTTAACCACTGGTTAACACCAGAAAAAGCCCTAGAATATGCCCTCTACGGCGGTGAAGACTTTGAATTAGTGCTGTGCTTACCAGAGGTTCTAGCCCACACATTAGTCACAAAGCTCAGTGATAATGCTGCCATAATTGGAACTATTACCACAGGTTCCCAAGTAATATTACAGGATAAACAAAAAAAACTCCCCGACCAAATTTTAAGACTCAGCCAGGGATTTCAACATTTCACACCATAGTTAAAAGTCACAGAGGACGAGTAACTAAATAACTAACTAAGCCCACTTGGTAGCTACTAGTTCTGCCAAATCTAGAACTCTTTGGCTGTAACCCCACTCATTGTCATACCAAGCCATAACTTTCACCAAGTCATTACCCATGACTATGGTCAAGCTAGAATCGATAATAGAAGAAGCATCACTACCTTGATAATCAGAAGATACTAATTGTAAGTCGCTGTAGTCCAAAATCCCTTTCAGTGAACCTTCTGAAGCATCTTTGAGAGCTTGATTAACTTCTTCAGTAATAGTACGCTTCTCAACTTGAACTACAAAATCTACCATTGAAACGTTAGGGGTAGGCACTCGCAAAGCCACACCATTTAACTTACCTTTCAAGTCTGGGATGACTAGCGCTACTGCCTTTGCCGCACCAGTAGAGGTGGGAACAATGTTAATAGCTGCTGCCCTCGCCCGGCGTAAATCCCGGTGAGAAGCGTCTAGTAAACGCTGATCACCAGTGTAGCTATGGGTGGTGGTCATCGTGCCTTTGATGATCCCAAATTTATCGTTCAACACTTTAGCAATGGGAGCCAAGCAGTTAGTAGTACAGCTGGCGTTACTAATTACATGGTGCTTGTTATGGTCATAATCGTGATGATTCACGCCCATGACAAAAGTACCATCCTCATTTTTACCAGGAGCGGTGATCAGAACTTTTTTGGCTCCAGCATTTATATGCTTCTGTGCGCCTTCTCGACTAGTAAATACGCCGGTTGATTCGATAATCAGGTCAATATCCCACTCTTTCCAGGGTAAATTTTCGGGGTTGCGATCTGATACGCATTTAATTGTTTTGCCGTTAACGGTAATCGAGTTATCGTCAGCTGCAATGTCAGCATCCCTTAACTTACCCAGCATTGAGTCATACCGAAGCAGGTGAGCATTGGTTCTAGGGTCTGATGTGTCATTAATAGCAATCAACTCAATATTGCTATTTTGTCTGCCTACCCAGCAGCGTGCAAAGTTACGTCCAATACGCCCAAAACCATTGATTGCGACTCTAATCACAGTGTCTTACCCTCTGTATTTATGCTTATAAGTTGATATCTTTGACCCCAATCATATCGCAAAGGGGGGGAGTATTAATAACCATAAAGTCTTTGATCAATAAAAAAAACACATATTTTATTCAGATTTACTGGAGTAGAGGCCGTGAGCAGTGATGTAGGATCTCACCGATTCTGGGACTAAATAGCGAATTGACTGACCTTTGTGGCAAAGTTGACGAATTAGACTTGACGAAATTGCGACTAAAGGTAAGTCCAAGAATTGCCAGTCAATAGCGACGGACTGCTCTTTGAATTGTTGCTCTACTTGCTTGCAGATTACCTCGCTTTCAGCTATAGTCTCACCACCGAGTAGCCGAGGTGCGATTAACCAATCACACATTTGTGCTAGTTCATTTCCCCGGTACCAACGGGGTATGGTTTTAAACGTATCTAAACCTATAATCCAGTACCAGTGAGTATTTGCGTAACCACTAGATAAATCCATCAAGGTATTGATGGCATAGGAAGTCCCAGAGCGCTTGGTCTCTATTTGGGAAACAGTAAATTCTGGGTTCTGCTTTGTTGCTAGTTGCAGCATTTCCCAACGATGTTTAAATAAAACTACTTTTTTATGAGGAGGGTTAAATGATGGTACCCAAATTACCTTTTCCAAAGGTACTTGAGACAAAGCAGTTTGAGCTACGAGTAAATGTCCCCAATGAATTGGATCAAATGTGCCACCAAAGATGCCGATGTGCTGCATTCGGTCTTACCTGAAGTTTATGCAATTCTCACCTAATTTTAATACAAACATACTATATTGTTCCATTTGTCTTTGAGTTTCACAAAGCTCCCAAATAGCTGTTAAGTCTCCCATTCCCATTTCTCTAAGCCCTTGCATCACCTTAGCCTACACCAGTAAGGAATTTAGAAAGATGTATTTGAGACTACAAAATTTTCTGTCCCGATGCAGCCTGAAGCTTCAGAATAATCTTATTAACAGTTCAGAAATAGTAAAAACCTCCAACAAAGGTAAAATCATTCTCAATCAGCAAAACAACAGAGGAAAATAATCGCAACATCGGGTATAAACAAGATGCAGGCGTAGTTACGGTAAAAATCAAATTCCTGTTATGATACGCGTGTCATTTGTGATTATGGTGTGGTGTCAGAGGACTAATCAATGAGTAATTATGTAGATTTGAGTGGTAGACCATTTCATTTCATTGGCATCGGTGGGATAGGGATGTCTGCTTTAGCATACGTTTTAGCCAAGCGTCAAATGCCAGTGTCAGGTTCTGATATTCGTCCCAGTCATATTACGCGCAATTTGGAATCTATTGGTACACATATTTTTGGTAGACAAGAGGCCAGTAATCTGGAGTTCTTTGACTCTCGTGAATCAGTTAATAGAAAATTATTAAAGGCAGAAGAAATATCAAGTAATGCGAGCAATTCAACATTGCCTCAAGTTGTTTGTTCGACAGCAATTAATGCTAACAACTTGGAATATAAAGCAGCACAGCAATTAGGATGTCCCATCTTGCATCGGTCTGATGTATTAGCTGCATTGATTTCAGATTACTATAGCATCGCTGTTGCTGGTACTCACGGTAAAACCACTACCAGTAGCATGATTGGTTATATGCTTTTAGAAGCTGGTTTAGATCCCACAATTATTGTCGGTGGTGAAGTTGATGCTTGGGAAGGAAACGCCCGGTTAGGGCAAAGCAAGTATCTGGTTGCTGAGGCCGATGAGTCTGATGGTTCTCTGGTGAAACACGCCCCAGAAATTGGGATTATTACTAATATTGAACTTGATCATCCTGATCACTACGAAACTTTAGAAGAAGTAGTTAACATCTTTCAAAAATTTACTGATGGTTGTAAAACTGTTATAGGTTGTATTGACTGTGATACGGTACGGGAGTTGCTACGCAAAGACTCCGGCAAAAGCTCTCAACCTACAATTACCTACAGCCTTAACCCAGAGACAAATGCCGACTACACTGTTACTAATATTGACTATCGTGCCGATGGTAGCACAGCCTTAGTTTGGGAAAAAGGTCAAGTCTTGGGAGTATTAAATTTGCGGTTGCTGAGTCGCCATAATCTTAGTAATGCCCTATCAGCAGTGGCTGTTGGTCGAGCTTTGGGTTTAGAGTTCAGCGCAATTGCCCAAGGTCTTGCTACTTTTGAAGGTGCTAGACGGCGGTTTGAATTGCGGGGAGAAGTGGGTGGTATTACCTTCATTGATGACTATGCCCATCACCCCAGTGAAATTCGCGCGACTCTTGCTGCTGCACGTCTCCAGGCCAGACCAGGACAACGAGTAGTAGCCATCTTTCAACCCCATCGTTATAGTCGCACACTGACATTTTTAAAAGAATTTGCTGAGTCATTTACTCATGCTGACTTAGTTGTACTCACAGATATTTATAGCGCCGGAGAACCTAATTTAGGGCAAATTAGTGGTGAACAACTGGCAGAAAAAATTGCCCAACATCATCCACAAGTGCTTTATCAAGCTAATTTAACTTTAATGAGTGAGTTCCTGCTGCAAACGCTGCATCCAGGAGATTTAGCGCTATTTCTAGGTGCGGGGAATTTAAATCAGGTGATTCCTGAAATCATTACAACACTTTGCGAACCTGCTACAGCCACATCTTAAATCAACAAGAAGTGCAGTAGACACTTAGCTTTGTCCAAGTGTTTACCTTGAGCAACGATTCTATCCATTGGTAATATTGCTGTATTATTACGGCAGTTAAATGTAAAAATTTCACAAAATTTACGTAAAGATGAAAATTTCCCAGGCAGCTAGAAATGTCTGCACAATGTTTGCTTCAACTACACAGAAGCGGAAAACAGAAGATTCAAGTGATAGTAAAATAATTTACTTAAAAGGCACTGATTGTATTATTAAGTCTCAAGCTTCTTTATCTGGATTTACTTCTTATCGAGTCGGGGGATCTGCGGAATGGTACGTTGCGCCCCGTGATTTAGAAGCATTACAAGCTAGCATTGAGTACGCAAAAGAACATGAATTAGCAGTAACAATACTAGGTGGTGGTTCTAACCTATTGGTGAGCGATCGCGGTTTACCTGGTCTAGTAATTTCTACTCGTCATCTCCGCCATAGCTACTTCGATCCCCAAACAGGTCAACTAACAGTAGCCGCAGGTGAATCAATTCCCACCTTGGCATGGGAAGCAGCAAAATTAGGTTGGCAAGGATTAGAGTGGGCTGTGGGTATCCCTGGTACTGTAGGGGGTGCTGTAGTTATGAACGCTGGGGCGCATAATAGCTGTATCGCAGATATGTTAGTTAGCGCTCAGGTACTTTCCCCCGATGGGAAATTAGAAAATCTCAGCCGCGCTCAGATAGATTACAGCTATCGGACTTCATCATTGCAAAGTAGCGAATCGCCTACAGAAAGGCGTTACCAACCCATTGTTACCCAGGCAACTTTTCAACTCCAACCAGGTACTGATCCCTCACTAGTGTTGGCAGTAACCAAGGAAAATAAACAACATCGACTAACTACCCAGCCCTACAATTTTCCTAGTTGTGGCAGCGTGTTTCGTAATCCTACACCTTATGCTGCTGGGTGGTTAATTGAACAAACAGGTTTAAAAGGCTACCAAATTGGTGGGGCGCAAGTAGCATTATTACACGCTAATTTTATTGTTAATCGTGGCGGGGCTAAAGCTAGCGATATCTTTTGTCTAATTCGTCATATTCAGGAGCAAGTGAAAGAACGTTGGTCAATTTGCTTACAACCAGAAGTCAAAATGATCGGTGAGTTTCAGGCTGCGGGTTAAGGTTGGGGATTGGGGACTGGGGACTGGGGACTGGGGACTGGGGATTGGGAAGAGGCAGAGGGGCAGGGTGCAAGGGAGAAGAGGAAAGGTTGTAAAAAATTAATTTATTCTCGATACCCAATACCCGGCATTAATTATTGTATTCGGCTACATTCTCCGGTGTTGCTTAAAGATTTACCCGAACCACTACTATTTGAAACCTCACACCCCAACTTTTTGAGAGAACTTATGGGTATTATACACTCGGAGTCAGTCCCCCTAGAGGAGACTTTCAACCCAATTTTTCGGTAATAAAACAGTCAAATTACCGACCGCATCTATAATTGAATTTGATTTTGTTATTTAACTGACACAGGGATTATCGATCATGACAGGAAAAGGACAGGGTTTTGGTTTTGGTTTGGGAAAAATGAGAGAACTGGCAGACGCTTTTAAAAAGGCGCAGCAAGTTCAAGAAGGTGCTAAACAGCTTCAAGAAGAATTGGAGCAAATGGAAATCCAGGGAGAAGCTAGTGGTGGACTGGTGAAGGTAATCGTCAGTGGTAACCAAGAACCCAAACGGGTAGAAATCGCTCCAGATGCTTTAGAGCAAGGTGCAGAATTACTTTCTGACCTCGTGACAGTGGCGATGAAAGATGCCTATAACAAATCCACTGCCACAATGCGGGAACGGATGGAAGACTTAACTAGCGGTTTAGAACTGCCTGGATTTTAGTCTAAATCATTAGTCAGTAGTCATTAGTCATAAACTATTAGACTGATGACTGTAGACTTTTGATTTGTAAAATATTTATGCCTTACAAGCTGTTGTTTGTCTGTCTGGGGAATATCTGTCGTTCACCATCGGCAGAAAACATTATGAATCATCTCGTTGAACAGGCTGGTTTGAGCGATTCCATCCTCTGTGATTCTGCTGGTACATCTAGTTATCACATTGGTAGTCCACCGGATAGACGCATGAGTAATGCTGCTGCTGCAAAATTGGGAATTACCTTGCGTGGCGAAGGCCGCCAATTTCAAAAATCAGATTTTGAGGAGTTTGATATGATTTTGGCTATGGATCAAGAAAATTATGATAACATCCTCGCTCTTGCTCCCACTGGACGCTATGACGATAAAGTTTACCTGATGTGTAAATTTTGCTCTCGGCACACCCTGAAGGAAGTTCCAGACCCTTACTATGGTGGGGTAGAAGGCTTTAATCAAGTGATTGATTTACTTGTGGATGCTTGTGAAGGTCTATTGACAGAAATTAAGACTCACCGCCTAAAATCCTAAAGGCTATTCCACTAAGCCATGCTTAATGGCAAAACGCACCAGCTCCGCTCGGTTGCTGGTGGCAGTTTTTCTTAATAAACTACTTACATACTTTTCCACCGTTCTGGGACTCAAGTGTAGTTGATGTCCCATATCAATATTAGAGAAACCATGAGTTAAAAGTTCTAGAACTTCTTGCTCTCTCGGTGTTAAGGATGCTAACAAATCAGATTGCTGAAGTTCAGTGGATAGAGATTTAATTTCTACCTCTTTGGTCACGAAATTGCCTACATTGTCTTTATGAGAGAAACGGTACTCAGATTGAATAATTCTCGATCGCTCCAGAAGATTACGAATTGCTGCTGCTAACTCTTCTAATTCAAAAGGCTTAGGTAAGTATAAATCGCAACCCGACTGGTAGCCCAAAATTCTTTCCTGAGTCTTGGTGCGTGCTGTTAATAAAATTACAGGTAATAACCGGAATGCTGTTTGTTGGCGTACCCGACGGACTAATTCATAGCCGTTCATTTGTGGCATGACAATATCAGTAACGATCAAATCAGGATGGTAATGATCTACCATTGCCAAAGCCTCTTGACCATTATTGGCTGTAACCACGGTGTAGCCAGATAGTTCAAGATAATCACTAATAGAAAGACGAGTACCGAGATCGTCATCTACAACCAGAATCGTCAAGGGCATAGACAGTACACCCCTAGCCTTTTTTTACTCAGAAATTTACTTATAGGAGCTACATTAGTGAACACGGGCAGCAAGAGTGTTCTTATGTTTCATAATATGACAGGATTATTAGCTACTCACCCTCAGAGGTTTGATTTATCGCCGGGAACAGAATTGAAACTTCCTCATGGCAAGGGTTTCATTATTTGTTCTTTTCTTAACATTATTGGCGTTTAATATATAAAAAAGGTCTTAAATCATGAGCAATTGTTTACACTCCTTAACATAATTTGATATCTAATGCTGAAAACCTCCGTATAGCTTTTTAATTCTTAACATTAAAGCGATGATACACGGATATTACTCAATATAGTGTAAATTTATATTTAAATTGCCATAATCTCCCCAGAGTTTTTGTGACAGTTAAAAAAGCTAGATTAAAACAATATGGGATAGCTGTATTTTCTAAAGGGGGAACGCTGCGCGAAGAACTCTAAGAGTTGAAAAAGCTAGTCCCATAATTTTTGCAGAACATTTCAAGTACACAAAATTTTTTTCAATGAGCGAAAAGAGCCAAGGTTACAAAGTTATTAGTGACAATCGTCAAGCCCGTTATTTATATGAAATCCTGGAAACATTTGAAGCTGGAGTTGAGTTAGTAGGGACAGAAGTTAAATCCATTCGCGCAGGTAGAGTGAACCTCCAAGATGGTTATGCGTTGATTCGTGATGGCGAAGCATGGCTGATCAATGTGCATATTTCTCCTTACAACGCTAGTAGTCAATATTTTAATCATGAACCCCGTCGCACCCGCAAACTGTTGTTACATCGCCAAGAAATTCGCAAGTTAATTGGCAAGGTAGAGCAGCAAGGTTTAACACTAGTGCCTTTAAAAATGTACCTCAAACGAGGCTGGGTAAAAGTGAGTATAGCCCTTGGTAAAGGTAAAAAAATTCATGACAAACGGGAATCACTCAAAAAACGGCAAGATCAACGTGATATGCAACGGGCGATGAAAAGTTATTAATCCTGATTGATGATCATGGCGCGGATGTTGTATGTCTTCAGTGTGAGTTTGGCTCAGGTGTAGTTTATGGCTGGAGATTGATTTGGTTAGTGATGGGAGTCGATACAGTGGTAAGTGACCTCGGAAGGGATGAGAGATTTTCACCATGACACGTAATTTGACCAAAGCAGTCGGTGCGGGCGTTCTCAGCTTGAGTATGGCGTTGCCTTTTGCTCTCAGAGCAAATGCCCAAGTGACTGACCCCAGAGTTGAAACAACACCCAGAACTACAGTCGTTCAAGAACGTAGAGATTTTGATTGGGGTTGGTTAGGATTAATTGGTCTATTTGGTTTAGCTGGTTTAGCTGGTAGAAAACATGGCGAGGATACTACCACTGGTTATCGAGATCCCACTACTACTGGAAGTACAACCTACAGAGATTAATTTTTTAGCTGGCGGTAGGTCTTTCTGGAGATCAGTGGGAATTATCTATATGCTTAGGACTTACGCATTGACAAAAGACATCACCTATACACTCTAGTTCATGCGATC
>NZ_CAWUOL010000087.1:0-21874 GCF_963923915.1 Nodularia chucula CCY0103
TGATTACCTACTCAATTCTCCTCAACTTTTTCTCGACTTTTTCAGCAAACCCTACGTAAAGCCTTCGGCATAGCTGCGCTTAGAGCGTAGCTTCTCTGCAAGAGGCATTACAAATTACGAATTATTTGTCTTTAATTTTTGATAGCTAAGGGCAAAAGTAGGCGGCTAACGACTCGACTATCTGGTAACTGATATATATGCAATTCGCCTCCTATTTGCTGCATGAGATTTTGGCAAATTAGCAGATGCAAGCCTGGTGGGTGATCGAGAAGGGAGAGAGCCAGGACATCTTTGGGGGTACTTTGATCTAACTGTGCCAGTAGTTGCGATTCAATCATGCCACTGTCTGTAATGGATAACTCTAATAATTGCTCATCTAAACGGCGACACCAAATATCAATTCTGCCTCCCCTTTGGGAACGATGACAGGCAAATACTAATAATTCATGCAGGATTAATTCAAATTTGACAATATCACCGGCGATCGCCATTGAGGAGGGAGAGGTTGAGGCTTGAATCCCGCTCAGAAATGAAGGATTATCAACTGATTCTGGTTCTCCGCCAGATTGTCCTAAACCGTGGACACCCACCCAGATTTTGTGATGCTGAAATAATACTTCTACTCGTTCCAGCGATCGCTTGAGTAAGTTGGAGATACTCATAGTCTCCGTACTCTTATGTAACTGCCATTGTTCTAGTTTGAGTAATGCCGTCATCGAGGCATTTGTCTGGTCTAACTGGCGCAATAATAACTGGTAACGTGTGCGAGTCAGGTCATTACTGGGAATCCCCACATCATGTATTTGTCCCAGTAACAGGGTTGTGGCTCTTTGAATTTCTTCTAGACGACTATGTTTATACCAATTGAGTTGTTGTAATTCTAGGCTTCTAGACTCTAAACGTTGGGTAATTTGTTGTTGACGACGTGACCAAGCTAATTGAGTTAACAGGGTTTGTGTGGCTTCCAGATTTAGTTGTGACCACTGACGCTCCCATGTGTCGGCTATCACCACTATAGCTGTGGGTTCATAACTAGCAGTGCGTAAGGCAATAATGACAATTTGACCAATACCTGAACCGTGCAACCATTTTTTTGTTTGCGGTGGTAAATTATCGGCGTTAAAACTTAAGTAACCATTTTGGGCGATCGCCCACTGAATCAGAGGTTCTGTGTTGATATTTATTTGTGCATGGGGAAGAATAGAAAATCTATTATCAATTACCGAGTTAAGTATAATTTCTGCATAAGTTTGACCAGCCGACCAAGATAACATCAATACCAGGGGACATTCCAGAACATATTGTATTTGTTGCAAAACAGTCAGTTCTAAATTCTTGGTATCGAAGGCTTTGGTTTGAGTGGGGTCAGTTTCTTCCAGAATCCTGAGACATTCCTGAATACTGTGCAGTACCTTTTGTTGTCGTTCATTATCATGTCGCAATTGCCATTGCTGAACAATCACACCAATTTGTTGACTGACAACCCACAAAAGTTCTTTTTCTAAAGTTGACCAAGAGCGATAATTTTCCTGTGTGATCAACAACAATACTTTTGGGACATGACCTTGTGTACAATTGGCAATTAACAGCGATCGCACACCACTTTCTACTAGAGGATGTCGCCAGTTAAAAAACCGCAAATCTTCATCTAATTTCTCTATATCTATTGCAGTTGCTGCATACCTTAATAAAGAACTATCCACTGCTGCCAACTCATTCAAGTCTAATATTAAAGGTCGGCGGTTATGAGGTTGGCTTTGGTAAATAATTTGATAATTATTTTGATCAACATCGTACTGTAAAAGTACAAAGCGACTAGCAGCTAGTCTCGCTAAAATTTGACTGGCGCAGGAACTGAGAATTTGCTCAAATTCTTCTTGGTGATAAATCGCTTGAGCAACTTGGCTGGTGAGTTTGGTATCATCTTGAATTTGTTGGATAGTGGTTTCCATGCTGTCTATGGGAGCCACCAAAGAAATTAATCCCGCCGCACCTTGGACGAAATTTTTATCTGCTTCTGCCCAAATTCGGGGTTCATTACCTTCTACAGCCAGAAAACCTAATAAATCATTTTTCCAAATAATCGGAGCTGCCAACAGCGATCGCACCCCCAAACGTTGTAACAACTTAGCTGTAAAATGGCTTTTTAGAGAACTCCGCGCATCACCAATCCAAACAATTTGATTCACTGACAGAGCATAATATAACTCGCTTAACTCCTGCACTGTCATCCCTGCTGCTGGCTTTTGATTCCCCGCATTCCGACCAATATTCACCAAATGATTACTCATCCGACACCAAAAGTACCGCCCTTGTCTATCAAACCAATAAATATTTGTCCGACTGGGGGTAACAAACCTATGAGTTTCCTCCACTACAGCTTTGAGCCTTTGGTCAAGATTCTTCAGAGTCCGCACATTATCTAGTAATTTTAATAAGGCTTCATCCGGATGTTTAGTTTGCCTTTGTTGTAAATCTATTTCTTTTTGATAAAGAACCGCCCCTAATGTTCCTAAAACTATAGACAGTCGTGTTTTGACATTTCCTGGTAATAAATAACCCCAACGTTCTGAACCCAGTAATAATAAACCTAAAAACCGATTTTTATGGCGAATTGGCCAAAAAATTGTTCCCTGAATATTGAATTTTTTCCCAAATTCTTGCCATGTAGCTGCACGAGGTTCATTCCCTAAATCAACAACACCTAATGGGCCTTGTTCAATCACCACTTGCTCTAATATGTCACCCGGATTCAGCACAACTTGTTTATATAAAAAATTTGTGTCTTTATCGGGTGTAATACCGCCTTGACCTAATAATGTGTGCTTTAGCCGATTGTAAAGCGCAATCCAAATCAAGTTATAATCAAACTGTTGTTGAATATAAGAAATCGTAGTTGAAATCAGAACATCAACATTATCCTCTTCTCTAAGCCTTTGGAGAACGTTGCATAAGGCTAGAATCTGTTGTTCGTCGGTGAAAGATTTTTGAGGCTGCCCCATCTCAATTATTGATCAACTTAACTTGTAATATATTAAGATGCCCAGAAAAGCATCCCGAATTAAGACTACGGATGATTATTGCCGATCCTGGGTAAAATTACATGGATATTTATCAACTTGCTATTCGTCCAGTATTATTTAATTTTTTCAAAGCAGATCCAGAGTGGTTACATCAGCAAACTATTACGAGTTTAAGCTGGCTATCACACACCAGCAATCCTTCTGCTTATTGGATAAATCAACGTTTACAGCACTCCTTGTGTCTGAAAGATCCACGGTTAGAACAAAGTTTGTTTGGCCTCAACTTTGCTAATCCTTTAGGGCTAGCAGCCGGTTTTGATAAAGATGGAGTTGCTGCTAACATTTGGTCTAGTTTGGGTTTTGGCTTTGCAGAATTAGGAACTGTGACTTTTATCGGTCAACCAGGGAACCCGCGCCCACGGTTATTTCGCTTACCATTAGATCAAGCGGCTCTCAATCGTATGGGCTTTAATAATAGCGGAGCAGCAGCAATGGCCGCAAGGTTATTAGCAGATCAACAAAGGTTAGCTTGGTCTATCCCCATCGGTATCAATTTAGGTAAATCTAAGGTGACACCTTTGGATGCAGCCGCAGAAGATTATCTTAACAGTTTTCGCTTACTTAAGCAGTTGGGAGATTATTTTGTAGTTAATGTTTCTTCTCCCAATACTCCAGGGTTGCGATCGCTCCAAGATGCCGCTATGCTCGGTTCTATATTGGATGTATTACAGCAAGAAAACGAATCACAAAAACCTATTTTTGTCAAGATTGCTCCAGATTTATCCTGGGAGGCGATCGCTGATATTATCTCTTTAGCTAAAACCTATCAACTAGCAGGAATTATTGCTACCAACACCACCATCAGCCGTGATACCTTGCAAACTCAAATCATTACCCAAACAGGTAAATCACCCCAGGAAGAAGCAGGTGGGATTAGTGGTGCGCCAGTACGCCAGCGTTCTACAGAAGTGATTCGATTTATCTGGCAGCAAACCCAAGGAACAATCCCTATTATTGGTGTAGGCGGCATTTTTACCGCCGAGGATGCTTGGGAAAAAATCACTGCTGGTGCTAGTTTAATCCAAGTATATACAGGCTGGGTTTACCAAGGCCCGATGATGGTACGCCAAATTCTCGCCGGTTTGCTTTTACAACTGGAAAAAAATCAGTTAAACTCCATCACCGAAGCCGTAGGTATAGAAGCAAAAATTAAAAATTAGGAATTAATAATTTTCACCCTTCATTTTCCTCCACTGGGAAAAACTCCTTTGTTTTTTCTGAGTAAGTCCAGGCGATACCATCAGGATCTTTATTCCGACACCATTCCGGAAACTCCGGATCATTGCGCCGCTTGTAGACTGTGCTGGAATATACATTCAATCGCTTGGCTAATTCCGATTGGATCAAAGAACCAAACATTAATTGCTGTTCTAGCGATCGCTTCACTTCCGGCTCAGTTTCTGGCGGTGGTGCTTCTACCGTTTCCACTTCTGACTCTACAGGCTGGGGTGGTGCTGCTAACAACGATGATCCCTCCCTGGGACTCACTGATGGAGAAGGTAGCTTTTTCACAGGTTCACTACTATCCAGGATACTGCCAAGAATACTAGCAGTCATAAAGTAATAAACATTACCCCCCGCTTTCGATTTCTCTACAGTCCCACCAAACTCCGTCGCTTGAGAATCTAAATAGCGTTTTGCCCTGGTTCCTGAAAAATTGCCTCTGATTGCCAAATCCATCGGCGTAATTTGACCTTGATTTTCCCGAATCATTTCATGGAAAACCGGATTAACTTGCTGACACCATTGTTGCCATTGATATTCTTGCCAAACCTTGAAGCCACTGATCAGCATCAGGATAACCAGTAGAATTTTCCAGGTAGAAACCAAGAAAATAATCAAAAACGAGATTGGCAAAAGTAGAACGAGGAAGGCTTTACCGTCGCTTTCTATTAGTTTTTCACTCATGCCGATTATTGCCAATTGAATGTTGGGAAAATAATACTATTATCTTGGCAAAAAATTGGTCATTTGTTTGTATAGTTTGGCAAAGTTAGCGCAAATTTCCTCAAAGAACCCCCAGGAAACAGGGGGAAAAGAGGCAGGGGAGCAGGGAGCAGGGGGGAAATTTTCCTAGTACCCAGTCCCTAGTACCCAATCCCTAAAACTGTCTTTGACAAAGCAACAAACCAAACCACTGATCAGAATCAGTCCATTCATGGAGAGGAACTAAACCCTGTGAAGTTAGTTGCTGTTTCATCATGTTCAGGTCAAATTTGCGAGAAATTTCCGTGTGGATAGTTTCCCCCAGGGCAAAATCAACTTGTAAATTAAGAGCCGCTAGTTCTACAGATTGCGATCGCAAACTGCGTAAATAAGACTCAATTTGATGTTCCCTTTCGTTATAAAAAGACCAGTGTTCAAACTGCGTCGTGTCAAAATTCCCAGCAAATCGCCGATTTAAATGACTCAACATATTCAGGTTAAACGCCGCCGTTACACCTTGGCTATCGTCATAAGCTGGTTCCAAAATATCTTTTGGCTTTTGTAAGTCTATCCCCAACAAGAAATACTCACCCACCTCCAGAGCATTAGTAATTTGAGACAAAAACAGATCACACTGTTTGGGTCTAATGTTACCTAAAGTGCTGCCAATAAAAGCAATCATCCGACTCGGTAATTCCGAAGGCAAAATTTTTGCCAAAGCTAACTCATAGGTTCCTGCAAGAGCATTAACTTTTAAAGATGGATAATCTGCCAATAATTGCCTAGCACTAGTTTCTAATATCCCTGCACTGACATCAATCGGTACATAGAGCATGGGATAGCCTAGTTTTTCATAGGCATCTAAAATAATTCTAGTTTTAGTGGAACTCCCACTACCAAGTTCTACCAATTCGCAAGGGCCAGTGATTCTAGCAATTTCACCAGCATATTGTTGTAAAATCTTAGTTTCCGTGCGTGTCAGGTAATACTCTGGTAATTCACAGATTTGTTCAAATAACTCAGAACCACGATCATCATAAAGATAATGAGTGGGAAGAGTTTTGGGTGTTTGAGTTAATCCTTGAACAACATCAGTACCAGAATTAAAGATTACAACTTCATTAGCTGAAACCAAACCCTCAATGTGCAAACGTTCTTCAATGCTTTTGGGCAAAGTAACTTTGCTGGTAGCAGCCTTAGATATTGACATTCAACCTCCATAATGTATAGTACCAATTCGTAATTCAAAAACAGAGCATCTATAGCCTTCTGTTCCGTAATTGGTATATTAAATTTCTGTTCAGGAAAAACCTTTACTCCAGCTAGTGAAACACATAGCCATAGGTCATAACATCACGCTAGAGCCAGATTAATCAAACTTTTAAGCCATCTTTAAGGATTTTCTCATAAAAACCGACTGCGATAATTTTTTAACCAGCATTAAATACCCTTTTCTTCTTCCTTAGCGCTCTTTGTGTCCTTTGTGGTTTGTTCCTTTATCCGTCAGTTAATTTTTGACAGACTACTAGCCGCACAGCGAAACCCGGCAAAGATTTGACGGACATGGGGATAATACCAATTACGAAAACTAGCACGTAGTCCCCAAGGACGTGTAGCCCAACTCCCGCCTTTTAAAACCCGATGTTTTTGGTCAAAATAAACTTGAGAATAACCGACATAAGGGTAACTTTGGAAACCATCGTAAGGCTCAAACCAAGAACCAGTCCACTCCCAGATATTACCGAGAGTATCGTATAAACCGTATGCACTTTGTCCCGAGGGATAGGCATCTACTGGTGTAGTGTTACCAATCAGGTGATCGCAATTACTATATTTAGCATTGGGTGATTCATTACCCCAAGGATAAAAGCGACGACAACCAGCCTCTGCATCCCAACTAGCAGCTTTTTCCCACTCAGCTTCTGTAGGTAGTCGCTTCCCCACAAACCGCGAATATGCCTGCGCCTCATACCAACTCACGCCATAAACAGGGTGATTATCCCTCAGTTGATCCATAGACCAATATAATGGTGCAACTACTGACTCTCTTTGTCGCCATTTCCACCCAGTATTAGACCACCACTGACAATCTTCATAACCCCCAGCCTCCATAAATAATCGATACTGTCCACAAGTCACAGGATATCGGTCAATATAATAAGTATCTAAATACACCTTATGTGCAGGACGTTCATTATCCAGAGCATCCACATCATCACTTCCCCGTTCAAACTCACCAGCCGGAATCAGCACCATCTCCGTTAAATTAGTCTCAGCAGAGACAGAATTAAAATTCGCCTCCATATTTCTGATTTCCAGCTTTTCCCCCTGAATCAATTGCAGCACAAAGCTAATAATTTCGTAGTGTTGGCTTTCGTGCTGAATTAAAAATCGCCAAAGAGGTTCTTCCTGTGCAACATCAACAACTTCCAGGCGTTGCAGAACCTGTTTTCTCACCCTATCCAGATAATATAGCGTTTCCTCTAGATCAGGTAACTGCACACGTTTGGATTTAGGTAAACCATCAGCTGCAAATAACTTCCGGTATTGGGGAAAAGGACAGGGTAAACCCCCGCTATGTTCTAATAACCATAAAGATTCCGTATAACCAATATGCCCCAGGTGCCAACCAACGGGACTAAAATCAGGATGAGGCTGACAACAAAACGTAGATTCATCCATACCCTCAAACAGCTTCCAGGTTTGGCGACGACATTCAACCAAAGCGTTAAAAAGAGTTTCTTTCAAACTAGATTGGTATAATCTCGATATCACAGTCTTCCCCCACACTGATAATGCTATTTTCTGGACAAGCAGTCCAATTACCAGTAAACAACGGTTCAGAAGCAATAATCACAGACTTGGGAAAATTTACCGGATTTTTCAGCCAATAAAGAGAAGGCGCAGGCGCATGGGTGGAGAACCGCGAAGCAATTAGACGATTTCCATCACTAAACACAATATTTGCAGAAACTTTAACTTTATGGTATTTTGCCATATCTAATAAAATCGCCAACGTATTGCGTAAAGCCTCTTCCGGAGTCAAGTCTGGATTTACTTGAGCTTGAGAAAGTAGCAGCGCAAAGATATGTTCCGAATCAGTAACACCATTAATTCCCTCGTAAAAATCAGGCGTTAACAAACTGCGGATTTTTCTGTGTAGTGATTTGCGAAAATTTTCAATAAATCCATTGTGGATAAATAGCTGTTGTTGATAATTAAACGGCTGACAATTAGCAAAATCTAAAGCTTGTCCAGGGGTAGCACTGCGAACATAAGCCAATACACATTTAGATTCCACATAACGACTAATTTGGGGAAGATTTGAATCATTCCAAATAGGTAATGTATTTCGGTAAGTAAATGGGTCTGTATTTTTTTGACTATGATACCAACCCACACCAAAACCATCTGCATTCACAACACCAGAAGTCATTTCACGGGGTTGGTAACTCTGCACTATTAAAGAATGTTCCGGCTTATATAGAATCTCCTCCAAACTCACAGACGAACCCAAGTAAGCAAGTAAACGGCACATAAAAAATATCACAAACAAAAAACTTATCCGCGTTTATCGGCGTTTATCAGCGTTTAATTATCCTTAATAACGAATACGCGGGTCAACATAAGCATTGAGAATATCAATCAAAATACTAGCAGTAACCACAATCGCCCCAAAAAATACTAAAACTCCTTGTACAGTGGGATAATCGCGGTCAGAAATAGCTTGATAGAGACGATTAGCCAAACCAGGCCAAGAAAAGGTCACCTCCGTTAAAATTGCACCCCCCAGCAGAGATGCAAAAGTTAAACCTAACACTGTAATTACTGGAATCAGAGCATTTTTCAGAGCATGGGAGACTAAAATTTTATTTTCAGTAATTCCCCTAGCTCTAGCGGCTTCTACATAATCCGCTTTCAGAGTTTCCTTTAAATTTACCCGCACAATGCGTTCAAAAATCCCACTCAGCAAAATTCCCAGAGTCAGACTAGGAAGAGCTAAATGGTGTAAAGATATGAAAAACTGACCAAAATTACCTGTAAGTAAGCTATCAATAGTATAAAGTCCAGTAATCCCATTGGGAGGTGGAATATTAGCTGGAAAACGGTTAGAAGTGGGAAACCAACCCAGTTGTACAGAGAAAATCAACTGTAACAGCATTCCCGCCCAAAACATCGGTAGTGCGTAAGTAATAATCCCAAATAACCGCCCGCCAATATCAAAATAAGTACCAGGACGAGAAGCCGAAAGAGTCCCAGCCACAATACCGACAATCAGCGCGATCGCCATACTGGATACAGCTAACTCTACTGTGGCGGGAAAATACTGTCCAATAATGTCCGAAACATATTGTCCCCGACTGGTTAAGGAAGTACCTAAATCAAAGCGGAGTAAATTTCCCAAATAATTTACATACTGCAACCATAGGGGAAGATTTAAACCTAATTGTTGGCGTAACTGCTCTTTAGCGGCCTCTGGCGCACGTCCTCCCAGAATTGCATCTGCGGGATCTCCTGGTGTAGCCCGTAGTAGTAAAAATACAATTGTAATAATAGTCAACAATTGCAGAGGAGCCAGAAGTAACCGAGAAGCAATGTAATATTGTAAAGCTTTAGAACGAGACATACTTTAAATTGACAAGGATGAATAAGAAGCTCTGAAAATGTTATCCAAGCAATTACTTGCCTATATACCAGAAGAACTTGAGCAAGCAACAAATAGTAATGCGTTAATAGAGGTGATTTGTAATGCGTCAAAAAAAATCAGCAATTCTTGAAGCAGTTCATGAGACAGCGTTAGACCTAGACAAAGCTGGGCTAATGAATCAAACTACATTGCGCGAATTTGAACACTTATGTTTACCTCCTATTGAGCCTGTAGAACCATTACAAATTAAAGAAATACGGGAATCATCTCAAGTTAGTCAAGCTGTTTTTGCACGTATTTTAAATATAAGTCCTTCAACAGTTCAAAAATGGGAAATAGGACAAAAGCGGCCTAGTGTAGCATCTCTTAAGCTGCTGCATTTGGTAAAAAATCGTGGGTTAAACAGTGTGCTGTATTAAAATTTTGGCTCGTAAAAGTATGCTGCTTGACGAAATTCCCTTAATCGTGCAGAAACATCCATAGTGGTTGATGAAAATTGGTCGTGCTTCTTTTATCTTCTACTACGGGGGTGTCTGTTCTTACAGGTATCCCTTGATTTTTTTGCACTCCCATGAGCTAACGATCGCATTTTTTAGCCTAAAGTCCAGTTATCAAATAAATTATTAAAGTTGTGGGGTGCATTAGCTTGCCGCATAACTCACCCCATTGGCTTTTATATCATTACATTTGATAATTGTTTACTGTTTTGTAATGGTTCTATAAATTAAATTTTGGGTGGGGTCTAGTTGTACATTACTCACACCATTTTGAGCAAATATATAGTCTCTGGTTTGCCATAAAGGGATATAAGGGACATCATTAGCTATTTGCTTTTGAATTTCTGTAAAAATTTGCTGACGGGTTTCGGGGTTTTGCTCTTGGCGTTGTTGAGCAATGAGTTGATTCATGTTTTCACTATAGTAAAATGAACCCTGACTTTTACTCCCCCCTTCTTCACAGCCTTGAGCGTTAGAGCCTTTTTGACAAGATAAGAAGGGCTGTACATAATTATCTGGATCTAAAAAGTCTGGATACCAATCAACTAAAGCTGCGGGATATATTCCTCTGGAGATGTCTTTAAAAAAGGTCGCACTTTCTACATTCTTAATATCCAGTTGTAACATTCCCTCCATTTCTTGAGCAGCTAAAGATTGTAGTGTTTGTGCGGCTAAACTGCGATTGGCTGAAGTAGAAGGATACCAAATTTCTACTTGGGCGGGTTTGTCTTTAGAGAAGCCGGCTTGAGTTAATAATTCTTTTGCTTGTTCAAAGTTAGCATCGCCATATTTCTCTTGAAATACTGGTTGGGAAACATTGAAGGTGGTGGGAATCATGCTATATAGTGGAGCGGCTTGACCAAGTAAAACTCGTTCGTTTAAAAGTGGACGGTCAATCATGGCGGCGATCGCAGCTCGTACTTCTGGTTGGTCTAAAGGTGGCTGATTACGATTCAATGCCATATAGCTCACAACGCTACCCTCAGCCGTAATTACCTGCCAATCGCCTTTTTCTGCTCCTGCTTCTAAACTGCTGATTTGGTCTGGTTGTAGGGATAAATAAGCTATATCCACTGTCCCTGTACGGAAAGCATTAAACAAATTGACCGCACTAGTTTGAATTTGGACATTAACACCTTGATTAGCTGGTTTTTCTCCCCAATATTCCTCAAATACATCCAATCGCAGTGAATCTGTACCATAGGCGGCTAATTTGTAAGGGCCAGTTCCCACAAAAGTATTAGGCTGAAATTTCCCCGCCCCGATTTCATAAGCTGTGGGGGATAATGCACACACCCCAGAAAATGCTAACAGTGAGGGAAAGGCGGCGAATGGTCTTTTTAACTGGATGGTTAATTCATACTCATCTGTAGCTGTGACGGTATCGACTGTATCCGATAATAAGAATGAGGGTTGTCCTTTATTCTCAATGAATCTCCTCATACTAAACTCCATTGCTTTGGCGTTGAAGGGAGTTTCATCGTGGTAAACCACTCCCTGACGGATAGGGATGGTGTAAGTTAAACCATCAGCACTGATTTCGGGTAATGCTGTGGCTAATTGGGGTTTAATTTCTGTGCTACCTGGTTCATAAGTGTACAGGCGATCGCTCATATTTAATACCAAACCCAAAGAGGCTAACTCATAGGTATCAGCAGGATCGAGGGTTCTAGGTTTCAAGGTTGTACCAACAGTAATGCGACCATCACCCGTACCAGATGATACAGTCGTTGTCTCTTGGACTGGAGCGCAACTGATCACCAAAACTATACACAGACAAAACAATGATAAAAATTGGGGAATCCTCCTCCATCGTCTTGCAGTTAAAGAAAACCAGGTCATATTATTCAGATTTTTCAACTTAGCGGTTAGATATCTTACTATAATATCTGGCTGTAATACTTAACTATTTGTAACGTATTAGCACTGACTATTAAAAATAGTATTTAAAACTACTTCGATAAAGTACACATAGAAATTTTAATCAACACCAAAATATTTAACCAGACCTGCGGCGGATATATTTTATAACCAATATGTAACTTTAGTTAGAAGGATAATTTTATTTTTCTAATTAATGTTTACTTGTGTGATCAGATTTGAGTTACACGAAAATCTCAGTATATTTCATCACTAACTAAAATTTCCGTTTATTTAGATTATGAAAATAACTTAATTTTCACCTAGTCAAAATATTTTGAGACTGTAAAAACCCAGATAAAGTATTGACATGATAAATTTAATTTCTAGGACGATTAATCACATTAGTTCGCTGCTTCAGAAATTTAAACTGCACCGTTTTTTGACTGTTTTTCTAGTTGTTTTAATGACCTTAACTACAGATGTTGCACTGGGGCAAAATAATCAACTTTTAAGACAAAAAGTTAGAGAAGATATACATCAAGACGATTCCCAAAGACCGAAAACCACCAGGGAATGGAATCAGGAAGCCCGTGAAACAGCAGATTATCCTGGCAAAAGATTACAAAAAATTGGGGAAGAGTCCGCAGAAGCTCTTAAAGAATTTGGCTCAGGATATGTAGAAGGAGCGAAAAAAACCGCTCGTGATGTCCAGAATGGTGCAGCAGGAATTGGTAAATAACCCCACGCATACACGTTAGAACATAAACTGATCAAGACTTTTGCCCCACTCCCTACTCCCCAGTTATACATAGATAACTTGGCAACTCAGCAACTCAGTGAGTATACCCTAGCCTTGAGTGCGGAGAGTGGTCAAACGCTTGCAAAGCAGTCCACAAATAGTTACACTTTTTAAAACATTCTCATTTTTGTTCGGCAATTGCGTAAAGGCTTAAAAGGTGGTTGACTCAAGGGTGGCATCTCCATATATCCAAACGTTTAACAGGCGTTTCCTTGGTTACGGAAAAACCAGGGATGAATTTTCATTGAGAAAATCTCTGGGCATTAACACAGGCGATCGCTACCCCATAAAATCAACCTACCCAGTGTCTGAAACTATTGCCAAACTTGCCACACAGTCTGATTTATCAAGACTATCCTGTGGTTAGCTGGAATATCCTGGCAATAAAAAAAACTCAGAGAGTTCACTGAATGACGGTCAGGTAAAGCTATAGAAGGATTAAACCCAACTAAGCAACTGCCAAACTTAAACAGTTCCGTCTCTCAGAATCTCGGTAAGAAAATTGCTTTGTAAACATAATTCAATTTATCTAGGAGGAGCGTAGTCAATGGGACTACCCTGGTACCGAGTACATACAGTCGTTCTGAATGATCCAGGTCGGTTGATTTCTGTACATTTGATGCACACAGCCTTAGTTGCAGGCTGGGCTGGTTCAATGGCACTATACGAACTAGCTATTTACGACCCCAGTGACCCGGTGCTTAACCCCATGTGGCGGCAAGGAATGTTCGTTCTGCCGTTCATGTCACGCTTAGGTGTCACCGAATCTTGGGGCGGCTGGAGCGTCGTTACTGGTAGCGCTACCAGCGATCCTGGTTTCTGGTCATTTGAAGGTGTAGCTGCGGCTCACATCGTTCTTTCTGGTTTATTATTTTTAGCTGCCGTCTGGCACTGGGTTTACTGGGATTTAGAACTCTTTAGAGATCCTCGTACTGGTGAACCTGCTCTAGATTTGCCAAAAATGTTTGGCATTCACCTGTTCTTATCTGGTTTACTTTGCTTTGGCTTTGGTGCTTTTCACCTCACCGGACTATTTGGTCCCGGTATGTGGGTTTCCGATGCCTACGGAGTCACTGGTAGCATCCAAGCAGTAGCACCAGAATGGGGACCGGCTGGATTCGACCCATTTAATCCTGGTGGCGTTGTTGCTCACCATATCGCCGCAGGCGTGGTTGGTATTATTGCTGGTTTATTCCACCTCACGGTCCGACCCCCCGAAAGGCTATATAAAGCTCTCCGGATGGGGAACATTGAAACCGTACTTTCTAGCAGTATTGCGGCGGTATTCTTCGCAGCTTTCATTGTTGCTGGTACGATGTGGTACGGTAACGCTACCACCCCCATTGAACTCTTTGGCCCAACTCGTTATCAGTGGGATCAAGGTTACTTCACTCAGGAAATCCAACGTCGTGTCCAAACTAGCCTAGCTGAAGGTGCAACCCTTTCAGAAGCTTGGGCAGAGATTCCTGAAAAACTGGCTTTCTATGATTATGTCGGTAATAGCCCCGCTAAAGGTGGTTTATTCCGGACTGGACCAATGGTCAAGGGTGATGGTATCGCCCAATCTTGGCAAGGTCACGCAGTATTCAAAGATGGTGAAGGTAGAGAATTGACCGTGCGTCGTCTCCCTAACTTCTTTGAAACCTTCCCAGTTATCTTGAGCGATGCTGATGGTGTGATCAGAGCCGATATTCCTTTCCGTCGCGCAGAATCTAAGTACAGTTTTGAACAAACTGGTGTCACCGTCAGCTTCTATGGTGGTGATTTAAATGGTCAAACCTTTACAGATCCTGCTGATGTGAAGAAATATGCTCGTAAGGCTCAAGGTGGCGAAATCTTTGATTTTGACCGTGAAACCTTGAACTCTGACGGTGTATTCCGTACCAGTCCCAGAGGTTGGTTTACCTTTGGACACGCTGTATTTGCTCTGTTATTCTTCTTTGGTCATCTCTGGCATGGTTCTCGGACAATTTACCGAGACGTTTTTGCTGGTGTTGATGCGGATCTAGAAGAGCAAGTTGAGTGGGGTCTATTCCAGAAAGTGGGTGATAAATCTACCCGCCGGAAAGAAGCTCTCTAATTCTTGGTGAATGGGGACTGGAGAATGGGGAATTTTTTTCCTCATCCCCCATCCCTGATAACTATTTTGACAAACTGATCAATTATCTTTATTGGCTCATTAGCCAGGAGCTTTTAATATGGAAAGCGTTGCATATATCTTGATTTTGGCTTTGGCAATAGGAGTGCTTTTCTTTGCGATCGCATTCCGCGAACCCCCCCGCATCGACAGAAAAGAAGAAAAATAAACTGGTAATACCAGAATTTTAAAAGCATTTCAAGCTTCGATCTGCTGTTACCAGCACTGGTGGCAGCAGATAACTATTTCTGGGCATAAATTATTCCCACGCAATTCTCAAATAAATTGCTTTATAAATTAAACATATCCAGAATATGTGATATAATTTTTAATCTGTAAGTTAATATGTGTTAATACTAGCTTTTCTGCGCTAGGATAAAAAAAAGATGTAGGTGTACCTGCCTGCTGCCTAGTGCCTTGCATATACATCACGCCTATGCCACAAAATTTACGGAGACTAGAACCAGGAACAAATTAGCATGGTCAATCAGAACTTAACCGCTACAGAAATTGGATTTACTCACGAAGATTTCGCTGCTCTACTTGACAAGTATGACTATCACTTTAGCCCTGGAGATATTGTACCAGGCACAGTTTTCAGTATAGAGCCGCGCGGCGCTCTGATTGACATAGGTGCGAAAACAGCAGCCTACATACCCATACAAGAAATGTCTATTAACCGGGTTGATGCCCCGGAAGAAGTTTTACAATCAAACGAAACAAGAGAATTTTTCATCCTTACCGATGAGAACGAAGATGGTCAGCTAACCCTTTCCATTCGTCGCATTGAATATATGCGGGCTTGGGAACGTGTGCGACAGTTACAGGCAGAAGATGCTACTGTTCGTTCAGGTGTATTTGCCACTAACCGTGGTGGTGCATTAGTACGCATCGAAGGATTGCGCGGGTTTATCCCCGGTTCTCACATCAGCACCCGGAAACCCAAAGAAGATTTGGTAGGTGAAGAACTACCATTGAAATTCTTAGAAGTAGATGAAGAACGTAACCGCTTAGTTCTATCCCACCGTCGCGCACTAGTTGAACGCAAGATGAACCGCCTGGAAGTAGGCGAAGTAGTTATTGGTACAGTCCGTGGGATTAAACCTTATGGTGCATTTATTGATATTGGTGGTGTAAGCGGACTGCTACACATTTCAGAAATTTCTCACGAACATATTGATACACCTCATAGCGTCTTCAATGTCAATGATGAAGTGAAAGTCATGATCATTGATTTGGATGCAGAAAGGGGTCGGATTTCCTTGTCTACTAAGCAATTGGAACCCGAACCCGGTGATATGATTAAGAACCGTGATTTGGTTTATGATAAAGCAGAAGAGATGGCAGCTAAGTATCGTGAACAGATGCTAGCTAAACAGCAAGGTTTGACTGTTGCACCTGCGGAAGCTGAGGAAGTTGTCAGTGCGGAAGAAGGTGCTGAGGAAGCTGTGACTGCGGAACAAACTGTAGAAGTTGTAGAAGCTGTAGAAGCTGTAACTGAAGAAACACCAGCAGCTACAGAAACTGCTAAAGAACCAGAAGAAATCTTGGGTACAGAAACTGCTAAAGAACCAGAAGAAATCTTGGGTGTAGCAGCTACTGAAGAAGAAATCCCAGCAGCTATTGAAGAATAATACACTTGTATTTTTAATTGTTTGCTAGAAAAGTATTAAAGAGGGATAATCCCTCTTTTTTTATGGTTAATTGCGGAAATTAGGTGAAAAATTTTGGTCACTATTAAATGTAAAAACATCAGCTTTGAGAATATCCAGGCAATTTTTTTTGATAAAAATGGTACATTAGAAGACTCAGAAGCATATTTGCGATCGCTAGGACAAAAAGCAGCTCGTATCATAGACGCGCAAATTCCTGGAACTGGTGA
The DNA here is from genome assembly GCF_963923915.1 of Nodularia chucula CCY0103. Lineage (NCBI taxonomy): Bacteria > Bacillati > Cyanobacteriota > Cyanophyceae > Nostocales > Nodulariaceae > Nodularia > Nodularia chucula. The sequence continues at coordinate 16,836 of NZ_CAWUOL010000087.1, forward strand.
ACCTTTATTAATGGCATTTGGAATTAATGGCGATACCCTAGACCCAGCAGGTTTAATATCTGTAGCCAGTCGCCGTGAAACCGAAATTGCTGCCGCCGCCTATATTGCTGAAACTGGGAGAGGATGGTTTGAATCATTAAAAATAGCCCGTCAGTCCTTAGAAGAAGCTGAAAAATATCTCGGTACAACACCAGCACCACTCTTTCCAGGTACTTTGGATTTATTAAAGTCTTTATCAGCAGCAGGTATCAAACTCGGCATCATTTCCGCCGCCACCACAGCAGAAGTCAGTAATTTTGTCACAGCACATCAGTTAAGTAATTACATCCAGGTGCAAAAAGGTGTAGATGACGGCCCCAATAAACCAGACCCCATATTGTTTTTACAGGCTTGTCAGGCTTTAGGAGTAGAACCAGCTAACTCATTGATGGTGGGAGATGCTGTAGGTGATATACAAATGGCACGTAATGCTCAAGCCGCAGGTTGTATTGGTATTACCTGGGTAGGTAAATCAGATCATGTTAAAGGTGCAGATGTAGTGATTAATCAATTGAATGAAATTCAAATTTAGTTATTTTTCATTAGTTGTTTGGGGTGTAATTGCACTGCTCATAATTGGCATAAAAAAGTCAGGATTAAACGCTAGGATCTGAATATTCCCGCCTTTTACATTTGCGAGACATACCATGCAAAGCATAGAAACAACCTTACCGCTTCGCCTGTGGACAGTTGCAGAATACCATCGGATGGCTGAGGCTGGAATTTTTGCTGTAGATGAGCGAGTGGAACTTTTAGAAGGAAAGATTATCTGGATGATTGCGAAAGGAACAGCCCACCGTTCAGCCGTGGGGAGAACAGATTACTTACTCAAAAATCTTTTAGGAAATCGCGCCTGGGTATCTATTCAAGACCCAATTCAGTTAAATGAACGGTCTGAGCCAGAACCAGATATTGCTGTGGTGAAAGTAGATCCTTTAGACTATGCAGACCATCATCCTACACCACCGGAAGTTTATCTGATTATTGAAGTGGCAGACAGTAGTTTAAAAATGGACTGTGAGACGAAAGCAAAACTTTACTCTCAAGCCGGAATTACAGATTATTGGGTGATAGATGTTGTTAGTCGTCAATTACACGTTTTTCGGGAACCTAGTCAAACGGGTTATGAAAGCACGGTGATTTTGGCAGAAGAGGCGAATATTTCACCGTTGGCTTTTCCTGATGTGCAAATTATGGTTTTGGAAATGTTACCACGATTGAGCAGATGTTAATACAAAGCGATCGCCATTCCCTACTTTGAGGTCAGGCGATCGCTTTTTCCCTAAAAATCACCCTGACTCAGTAATGGGAAAATTTATTATGCTCTATTTCCCCAAGGTCCCCAAATTGCCAAAGTTATACCAGGACTGTAGATGTTGACAAACATAGTTTGACCATCAGGTGAGAAACAAGCTCCAGCAAACTCAGCACCATTAAAGGGGTTACGGGCAAAAGTATAGAGTTGTCCTTGGGGAGTTACACCTCTTAAGAAATTGGTACCAGAAGCATCTTCACAGATAATGATATCGCCAAAAGGTGCCACAACTATATTATCTGGAGACTTAAGTTCATCCGCAGATTCAGACTCAACAAACAGGTCAATAGTCTCATCACCAGGAATGTAGCGCCATATCTGACCACGGCTGATCAATCCGCCATTTGTAGCAGCGAAGTAAATTTCACCGTTACCATACCAAATACCTTCTCCACGGGAAAACTGGGCTGCACCCAAGTCACGACCTTGGATTCGCACATTATCCGTAGCTGGGTTGGGGTTAGGAATGTTTACCCATTCTACAGAGTATTTCTGTCCCACAGAGAACTGTCCACTATTTCCATCGCGATTATTAGTATTGACCGCAAAAGGTTTACCGACAATCACCATAGCTTGAAGTGTGCCGCCTTCGGCTAACTTTCCAGGCACATTGGGGATAAAACGGTAGAAGAGACCATCTCCTCTATCTTCAGTTTCATAAACATATCCAGTTACAGGGTCTACGGCCACAGCTTCGTGATTAAACCGTCCCATATCAACTAGAGGAACTGCTTCAACAGCAGAGGTAGCGCTGGCTGGAATCTCAAAGTTATAACCGTGTAACTTTGTAATTTCGGTATTTTGTCCACCCGGTGTGCTGGTATTTTCTTCAGAGGTAATCCATGAACCCCAAGGAGTTACACCACCTGCACAGTTACGAATGGTGCCACCAAGAGAGGCAAACTGTTTGATTAGTTGACGATTGGGTCCCACAACTATGTTTGTAGTACCACCTTTGCAAAGAGGATCGTATGACAAATTACTTGGTACTTGTAATCGTGAACCAGTAACGCCAGTACCGTTAATTTCGTGGTTGCAAATCAGGATAGTTGTGCCTCTGGGTCCTTGAAAGGCTCCCATACCATCATGATTGCTAGGTACTGGATTGCCATCAGCCATGAGATCACCAGTGCGGGATATAACGCGATACTGAAATCCTGCTGGTAACTCTAACAAGTTATTCGGATCTGGTACAAGCGGACCATATCCCATAGTCGTAGTTTGACCAAAGGCTTTGTTGGCAAGAAAAGCTTGTAAAGGAGACAAAGCTAAAGTGCCGGCTGCTGTTGCACCTGCTAATCCAAAGAATTTACGTCTTGAATATGCCATGAGAATATTTGGCTCGCATAAAATGACTAGTAGATATTAAGTAGCTTTGATTAAGTTTAGGTAATGCTTTATTTAATGTTTCGTTAGTTTGTAACTATTCATTTGTTAAAAGTAAATTTTCATCCCCAAATCAATTTATGGTAAGATAATATTTTTCATAAATTAAATTCAGATAAAACTCAATAGTTTGGGTGAGGACAAGAAACGCTATAAACAACTTATAAAAATAATAATTGCCACTCACGATATTATTTATTGCCTTTAATTTATGAATAAATAAAAAATACATCATGGAAATTAACTAGGTTTTGGTTAAGGAGAGTTAAAGCTTTGTTTAATTAAATATAAAAATATTTTAGGTGGTTAAAGTTAGAAATTTAATGAGAATTTTTTGTCAAAAAATAAATATCAAATATAAGCATTATGTTGAATCTAATGATAAAATCTCCCCAAAGGTGTTTTGGAAATTAATTAAGTTCAAAAATACCCTTTTTGATTGTAACGCCCAGAGACTAAAATATCTGGTTGCGGAAACTAAGCCTGTTAAGGTGGGCTTGGTTCACTTTGTGCGGGTCTAATTGGGTAAATTAATTCATTTTCCAAAATCTCCTTTTTGCAGAAATAATCACTGTTCTCAGCAATACTGAGTATTCAGTCACTCAGAACAAACAACGTCCAAAATATTACTGTTATCCAAAAATATGAACAGCATTCGTAACCAAATTAAAGCTACTGTAGCTGTTGCTGCTGTCACCTCGATGGCAACTTTGATTAACATTCCCCGTGCTGATGCCGCTTTATTTGAGCTTTCTTGGACAGGAAATCAAGATTATTCTGCAACAGGTAAATTCAGCTTTGACGATAGTTTACTAGGAAGCATCGTTAGCAATGATCAGTTGGATAGTTTTGATATTGCTTTCTTTAATCCAGGTGGAAATTTGTTACAAAATTTCACTTATGATTTTTCTAATCTCAGCAGTAGTTTCAATTTCAACTTTGACACAGTTACAAATACCGTTCTGCAAACCGGCAGCTTTGACACACCTACCGGGTTTGACTTAGGAAGTAATTTCAATACAGATGTAGAAGGATTATTTTTCTATACTTTCCAGGATGCTGCTCAAGGATTGCCAACAGCTACGATATTCTTGAAAGATGACCTGTCACCAGAAGTATGCAGCACATTTCCTGATTGTAGGTTGGATGTTGGGGGTGAATTGACAGCAACTGCTATTCCGGAACCTGGAGTAATATTAGGCTTATTAGCAATTGGCTCACTGACTGGATACCTAAAGAAAAAGCCAGCTTCTGTCTAAGCAGTCAAGCTAGCCTGAGTAAAAATCAAATTGACTCCTATTCTAGCTCTAGTACCCAAAGTAATGTACAAGGGATTTATGATCTGCATAAGTCCCTATTTTTTTATCAAAATCAAGTCATATTCACCATCAACTCTAGTGGATGGATAAGTCTAAAATAGTGTATTAGACGTAGTGTGGGTTGCGCTGTACTTAACCCAACTTTGCCAATTTTAATTTCCCAAATGCTCCCACCAGTCAAATAATGCTAGAAATCTAGGATGGTTTGGCAAAAATTGTCAGCAAAACTGGCCCTAGTAAATATTGATGGCTTAAGCATAATAATCCAACTGATGAGCCTAAAATTTCTCGTTGTTGAGGGCTGTAAAGTCGAATACCTAGAGGTGAGATAGGTACTCGTTGGGGTACTGTTTGATTTTTGCTAGTGATATCTACTAAGTAAAAGCGACCGCCTGGAGAAAGTACCCGCGCTACTTCACTGAATACTTGTTCTGGTTCCAAATAGTGTAGAAAACTAATGGTACTAACAACAGCGTTGAATTGACCTTCTCCAAAGGGCAGAGATTCGGCTTTACCTTCAGTCTAGTAGATTAATAGTGGTGACTGACTGAAATAATATAATGCAAGGCAAGACAATTTATTGTCTCTAAGCAGGGGAAAGTATCTGTAACAATTTTATTGTTATCACCCCAGCCTTCATACTGATTCCGATTGCAGTAGATACAAAAAAGTTTTCGGCTATCAGTCACCACCCTAATCAGGTCAGCATTTTAAACAGAAGTTTCACGGCACGAACAGCTACACGCATCCTGATTAATTTAACTGGCTTACCTGCGGATTTTTCAGTATCCAGAAATTCCCCCAATTCTTCAAGTAATGGATTTGTCCGGCGCTTGGATGGTTCAACTGTACTAAATACCCATTGCCACAAGGCACGGCGACAAAGTGCAGAACCACCAGAAACTTTAGATTTAGAAATATCACCCTGGGTGGGTATGTATCCCAACTGCTTGATGCTAGTCCTTCCTCAACATCAATTT